>CAMPHX010000130.1 GCA_946886085.1 uncultured Flavobacteriales bacterium
TTATTAGCTAGAATGTAAACTATTTTAATACAATAAACTAATGATTCAGCAATTTTAGGATTGTTTTGGTCTTCTTTATGGAGTTTCCAAGGCTCAATATCAGCTAAATATTTATTTCCATATCTTGCTATTTCCATAACCGAAAACAAGGCATCTCTAAATTTGAATTCAGATAATTTTTTTTGAGCATCATCTATATGTTTAACTACATTATCTCCCCATAAAAAAAGTTGTTCTTTTGTAAACATATTTTGTTCATGTCCCAAAGTTGCAATAGGCAAAGTCCCTCCATAATATTTATGCATTAAAACCATTACTCTATTTACAAAATTCCCTAAAATTGCTACCAATTCGCTGTTTACTCTAGCTTGGTAATCTTTCCAAGTAAACTCGCTATCTTTGGTTTCGGGGGCAATGGAAGTTAATACATAACGCAATTCATCTTGTCTTCCAGGGAAATCTGCTAAATATTCGTGTAGCCAAACCGCCCAATTTCTTGAAGTAGAAATTTTGTCGCCTTCCAAATTTAAAAATTCGTTGGCAGGTACATTGGTTGGCAAAATATAATCGCCATGAGCTTTTAAAATAATGGGGAAAATAATGGCATGGAACACAATGTTATCTTTCCCGATAAAATGAATTAATTCGGTATTTTCTTTTTTCCAATAATCTTCCCAATTTTTACCATTTTGTTTTGCCCATTCTTTGGTTGCTGAAATGTAGCCAATAGGAGCATCGAACCAAACATATAATACCTTTCCTTCAGCTCCTTCAATGGGAACTTTTACCCCCCAATCTAAATCTCTAGTAATAGAACGAGCTTGCAAACCATTGTCTATCCATGATTTGCATTGTCCTAATACATTTTTCTTCCACAATTTTGGGTCGTGGTGGAATTGGCTATCTAACTTCCCCTCTTCCAACCATGTTCTTAGCCAATCTTCGTGTTCATTCATGGGTAAATACCAATGACTGGTGGTTTTTAAAATAGGCGTGTTACCGCTTATGGCAGATTTTGGGTTGATTAAATCCGTAGGACTTAAGGTAGAACCACATTTCTCACATTGGTCGCCATAAGCATTGTCGTAGTTGCATTTCGGACAAGTACCAATAATGTATCTGTCGGCTAAAAATTGTTGTTCTTTTTCATCGTAAAACTGTTCTGATGTTTCTTGAGTAAAAGCATTTTTTTCGTATAAATCTTTAAAAATTCCGGCAGCAGTTTCGTGATGGATGGGTGATGAAGTTCTATGGTAAATGCTAAATTCTATTCCAAAATCTTCAAAGGCTTTTTTAATGATTTGATGATTTTCATCTACAATTTGTTGTGGCGTTTTTCCTTCTTTTTTAGCTCTAAGTGTAATGGCAGCACCATGTTCGTCAGAACCACAAATAAAAGCTACATCGTGTCCCTGACTTTTCAAATAACGTACATAAATATCCGCAGGCAAATATGCTCCGGCAATATGACCTAAGTGCAAAGGGCCATTAGCATAAGGTAATGCAGCAGTAATGGTGTATCTTTTTGTTTTACTCATAAATTTCTTGATGTCATTAAGATAATGTTCCTAACCACAATTATAATTATTTTTGCAAAAGTACATTTACTAATGATACTATTGACAATTCACTATGGAAAAACCTCAAGCATTAAAAACAGGCGATAAAGTAAGCATCATTTCAACTGCTCGAAAGATAAGTTTGGAAGAAGTACAACCGGCAATTAATTTACTAACTGATTGGGGATTAGAAGTGGTTTTAGGCGAAAATTTGTTTGCAGAAGACCATCAATTTGCAGGTACAAAAGCACAACGACTTGCTGATGTACAACAAGCCTTAAATAATGATGAAATAAAAGCCATTTTTTGTGCCAGAGGCGGCTACGGAACAGTTCAATTAATTGATGAAATAGATTTTTCATATTTTACAAAACAACCCAAATGGATAGTGGGTTATAGCGATGTAACGGTGTTGCATAATCATATTAATCAAAATTTTGGGATAGCAACCTTACATGCTACTATGCCCATAAATTTTAGTACAAATACACCGCAAGCACTTCAATCGCTAAAAGATGCATTGTTTGGTGATACGTTGGGTTATCAATGTGCATTTCATTCTTATAACCGATTAGGAGAAGCAAAAGGTGAGTTGGTTGGAGGGAATTTATCCATTTTGTACAGCCTTACAGGAACGGTTTCGCAAATTAATACCCAAGGTAAAATCTTGTTTATGGAAGATTTGGATGAATATCTTTACCATATCGATAGAATGATGCAAAACCTTAAACGAGCAGGAATGTTACACGGTTTAAAAGGGTTATTAATTGGTGGCATGTCAGACATGAATGACAATACTATTCCTTATGGACATACAGCTATTGACATTATCAAAAACATAGTAGCTGAGTATGATTTTCCGGTCGCTTTTGGTTTTCCAGCCGGACATTTAGCGGATAACCGTACGTTAATTATGGGGGCTGAAGTAACGTTGAGTGTAGGGGAGGAACAGACGTTGTTGCAATATTGATTCAAATTGCTAATAAATGGCACAACACAACGATTTAGGTAAGCAAGGGGAGCAAAAAGCGTTGACTTTTTTAGAAGGTCAGGGATATAAAATTGTTGCTGTTAATTGGCAAGAACATAAATTTGAAATAGATATTATTGCTATTGATAATAATGAGATTGTTTTTGTGGAAGTGAAAACCCGAGCTACTGATTTTTTTGGTTCTCCTGAAGAAGCTGTAACTATAACCAAACAGCAACATCTTATTGAAGGAGCGAATTACTATTTAGAAGAAAATGAAATTGACCTCAATGCTCGTTTTGATGTTATTGCTATTGTGATGAATGAAGACAAAACGTTTATTAATCATATTAAAGATGCTTTCAGTGCTTTTTAGCAAGAAAAAAAGCCACTAACACATAAATTTATTAGTGCTAGTGGCTATCTGTATGAATTAAATGAAATTTTTTAATGTTTCGATGCCAAAAATCTTTCTGCATCTAAAGCTGCCATACAGCCTGTTCCAGCGGCAGTAACAGCTTGTCTGTAGGTTTTGTCAGCTGCATCTCCGGAAACAAAAACACCTTCAACATTGGTTCTAGATGAACCCGGGACATTTTTAATATAGCCCACTTCATCCATTTCCAAATAAGGTTTGAATACATCTGTATTTGGTTTATGTCCGATAGCTAAGAAAAAACCTGTACAAGGAATTATTTTTACCTCATTGGTTTGGGTGTTTTTTATTTTAACACCTGTAACTAAGTCATTTTCTCCTAAAACTTCAACAGTTTCTGTATTGTAAAGAATTTCAATGTTTGCTGTTCTTTTTACTCGTTCTTCCATAATTTTTGAAGCACGGAATTTTTCGCTTCTTACTAGCATGGTAACTTTTTTACAAATGTTGGATAAATAATGAGCTTCTTCACAAGCGGAATCTCCCGCTCCAACAATTACCGTTTCTTGGTTTCTATAGAAAAACCCATCACAAACAGCACATGCAGAAACGCCACCGCCCGCTGCTAAATATTTTTGTTCTGAAGGTATTCCCAAATATTTTGCGGATGCTCCTGTAGCAATAATTACGGTGTCGCAGTGTAATTCTTTGGTGTCATCCACCCAAACTTTATGCGGATATCCTGAAAAATCTACTCTAGTTACCCAACCTGTACGCACATCTGTTTCAAATCTTTCGGCTTGTTTTTGCAATTGAATCATCATTTCAGGTCCGGTAACTCCATCAGGATAGCCGGGGAAGTTTTCTACTTCGTTAGTTGTGGTAAGTTGACCGCCCGGTTGCATTCCCATATACATTACAGGTTTTAAGTTTGCTCTTGCAGCATAAATTGCAGCAGTATACCCTGCAGGACCTGAGCCTATAATAAGGCATTTGATTTTTTCTATTGCTTCTGACATATCTTGATATTGTATTTTTTTATTTCCGCTCAAAATTATCATTCTTAAGATTAAAAAAGAATAAAAAAAACCTTTTTTGGATAAACCATCAAAATCAAATAGATAGAACTTGTAAAACAATAGCTTAACTATTTTTTTTATTAAAGCAACCAATTTATTTTTCAATACGTCTATGTATTATGGATATCTGCTTTTGAAAGTTATTCATGTTACCTTTTTCTTATCAAATTCCCCTTTATTTCGAAAGAAGTAAAGGGGTTTTTAATTTTAATGATACTTGGGAGTCATCTTAAATACATTTAACTTACTACTTTTTGATTAATTTTACACAATAAAGTTTTTCCAAACCTGTTATTGCAACTATGTTTTTTAATACCGTTAAAAAGTTACTTATTCTAGCAGTTAGCCTATTGCTTTTTATTGACCTCAAGGCTCAAGATATTCCTATTGGCTCTTGGCGAGATCATTTACCTTATAGTGATGCTGTTTCAGTTAGCTACGGCAATCAAAAAGTGTATTGTGCCACTAATTCTGCTGTTTTTATTTATTCTCAATCGGATAATAGTGTTGAACGATTAAATTTAGTTAATGGATTATCGGATATAGGGCTGAATAAAATTAAATATAACCCTTACAATCAGCGAGTAGTTATTAGCTATCAAAATGGAAATATTGATATTTTAGATACAGAAAATGCCATTACTAACATACCTTTTATTACTATGAGTGGTATAATGGGGTCAAAAAAAATCAATCATATTTATTTAAAAAATCAATACGCTTATCTTTCTACCGATTTTGGAATTGTGGTGTTAGATACAGATAGAAAAGAAGTTGCCGACACTTATTTTTATGGTGCTTTGGGAGCAGACATGGTTACACATGCAGTAACTATGGATAATCAATACATTTATGCTGCTTCGGATGATGGTATTTACTTTGCAGATTTTAATAATCCTAACTTATCGAACTTTAATAATTGGAGTTTTTTGCCTGATTTAGGAAATAGAAAATTCAGTAGTATTGTTTATTTCTCCAATATGTTGTTTGCCGCTAATGATGCAGCTGTTAGTTTAGGAGATACTATATTTTTTAATTTTAACGGAGTATGGCAACACTTTTCTACAACAGGTCAGGATATAGAGAATTTACAAGTATTATCGAGCAACAGATTAGCGGTTAATAAATTGTATTCGACAGAAATTTTTGATGAAAATTTAATGTCGTTGCGAGAAATTTTTACTTATAACGGAGTTTCTAGCGTCTCTAATGA
>CAMPHX010000131.1 GCA_946886085.1 uncultured Flavobacteriales bacterium
ATGATATACTATCAGCATCTTGAATCGCTGGAAATTTTTCACGGTAATGCTTCATCTCATCATAATTTAAGGTAATGGTTTCTATATTTTCTTGATGAGATTGGGTGTTACTTAGTTTTTCTCCTTTGGGATGAATGATAGCCGAACCGCCTGAATAAGCGATGTTGTTACCATCTTCACCAATTCTATTTACACCAACAACATAACACTGATTTTCTATGGCACGAGCTTCTAATAATTTTTCCCAATGTGAAACTCTAGGTTCAGGCCAGTTGGCAACATAAATTAAACAATCGAAAACCGACTCATTCGTTTTTTTATCGAAATGAATGTTTCTACTCCACGCAGGAAACCTCAAATCGTAGCATATCATCGGACAAATTTTCCAACCTTTAAATTCAATTATTAACCTTGTTTTGCCGGGAGAAAAATAATTGTTTTCTCCAGCCATTCGGAATAAATGGCGTTTGTCGTAATGCTTAATTTCTCCATCAGGGAAAACCCATAACAAACGATTATAATAATTACCATTTTCTTGAATAATTAAACTACCTGTTAGAGCTACTTCCTGTTGTTTGGCTTGATCTTGCATCCAACGTATTGTTTCTCCATCCATTTTTTCAGCAAATTGCTCTGAGTGCATGGTAAATCCAGTAGTAAACATTTCCGGAAGTACTACAACATCGGCTTGTTGCTTTTTAGCTTCAGCAATTTTTTGGGTAAACATGGCTAAATTTTGGGATCTATTTTCCCAAAACAAAGGTGTTTGTATAATGCTTATGTTGAGGTTATTCATCTTTCTTCCACATAAAATAAATCGTCAAATGGCGAATTTATTGGTGCTCCCAAATTTACGGGTGTTGACCAAGAATTTGTTTTATCATCCCAAGAACTTTTAAACACATCGTACCCACCCATGCTTCCATGAGCTGTGGAGCTAAAATATATTGTTCTGCCATCTTCACTTAAAAAAGGATAATCTTCATCTCCTATAGTATTGATGGTTTCTCCAATATTTATCGGTGTTGTCCATGTATTATTGGGCAGTTTTTTTACTAAATAAATGTCTTTTCCATGGTCTTTATTATCACCATAACTTGCTGGTATGAAAATTATCCGTTTTTACACTTTTCTTTTCAAGCACTTCAACTGGTTTGGGGTTGTTTATGATGTTTTTCCCAAATTTGCTCAATACAATTTCATTTTCAATATCTCTTTCTGCTAACTCATTTTCCGGAGCTAAAGATTTGTATTTTTCATAAGCAACAACAGCTCTTTCAAATCGGTAGGCTAAGTGGTTGGTTTTTCCTAACATATAAAACACATCGTAAGGGATAGCTTTATCTGTTGCAGCAAGTTCTAAATAGTTTAAAATCTTCTCATACTCTTTCGAAATATAAAAAAGACTTTTGCCGTACATATAGGCTTGTTTTTCTGTTAAATCAATTAACGGAGCTACTTTCTCGAAAGCCTGAGCTGCTTTTAAATATTGTTTATTGGTGTAAAATTGTTGAGCATCTTTTATCAGTTGCTTTTGTTCTGCCGAAAGCACTTTTATTTTATTGTCTGATTTATGTTGATGTTGGGATTGGTTATTTTCCAGCACATCAAAATCTTTTTTAGTGAGTTGGTAAGTAGGTGCATTTTCAGCTTCTTCTTGAGTGAAAAAATTATCTACATTTAGTATTTCAAATCTGCCTTCTTTTTTTAAACGGATATTTTGCCTCAACGGAAAAGACTCCTTTTGAAAAGGAATAGTTACAAAAGCAGTATGCTCTCTATAATCAAAGTTAGTAATAATGTTAAATTCATATTTTACTCCTGGAATTAAAGCCATTAGGTAATTTCCGTTGTTACTATTGGTATTGTAAATTCCCGCTATTTCTTGATTATTGGTGTTGTAAACGGTAATGGTCGCTTCAAAATCAGGAATAGAATCTTGTGTCATAAAATGACCTTTAATAATAGTAAGGGTTAAAGGTGGTTTGGGCATTTTTATTTTATATAATTCATGGTTTTCAGAAACATTTCTTCTGTTGGAAATAAAATAAGCTTCTTCGCCATTTTCAGCAGGAACAAACATAAAATCATCGTAAGGAGAATTGATAGGGTAGCCCATATTAAGAGGTTTTCCCCAAGGTTCGGTAATTTCGTTTCTGGTAGATTTAAAAATATCGAAACCTCCCATACTGTTATGTCCTTCAGAAGCGAAATAAAGTGTTTTACCATCGGGAGTTACATAAGCGTAATCTTCGTTATATGGGGTATTAATATGCTCTCCTAAAGTTTTTGGGATGCTCCATTTATCTCCACCAATTAAAAAGTTTACAAATAAATCTTTGCCATTACTTTCTGTTAAGCCATAACTTGTTTGAATCATTTCATTTTGAACAGTTTTAAACATCCAAAGTTGTTCTTTCTTTTTTTCGTCAATAGGTGAAATGAAAAAAGCTGTCTTTTCCAATAAATTATCTTTATTAATTTCTTCAGGAAAAACTTTATTTAGTTTGGAAATGTTGGTAGTTGTTTTGGAAATAATTTCCATATCATACTGTTCTTGCACTATAATTTTCCCATTATTACAAAACTCCGACAACCTATCTATATTAAGTGTTTGAAGTTCTTTTGGAGCAGCTTTTTCTTTAAATTTTTTAAAGGCAATTTCTGCTCTGGCAAAATCTGCCCATGAATGGTAAATTATTCCTAAGTAGTAGTGGACATCGTAAGGAATGTTATTACCATTTAATGCTCGCTGAAGAAATGGAAGTGCTTTAAGTTTATTATGTTCCAAATGAAAAGTACTAACGCCCATTTTATAATTGATTAAAGTATCGTTTAAATCATAAGCTAATAACTCACGATAAAGTTGTTCGGCTGTTTTGTAATCTTTCTTTTGGAACGCCTTTTCAGCTAATTCCGGTTTTTTATTTTCTAACTCAGCTTGTTTTTTAAGGGCTTCATCAATGTTTTCAAACTGAAGTTCTTTAATTTCTCTTCTACCTAGTTCTTCTGCATCAAAAACTGCTGATTCATAAAGTTCTATACGTTCTTTTTTATCAAGATTTTCATCATAAACAGTAAGTAAAAATAGTGTCGGTTCTTTTTCTTCCACTATCCAAGTGTTTAAACTGTGCTTTATAGGTTCTTTATCTATTTCTAAAGTAATTTTTTGTCTGGAAATATCATCTACTATGTTGGTGCTGGCATAGGCAGGGATTTCAACTGTTTTTTTTATTGGAGCGTAACCATAAGAGTTAATTACAAATTCGTATTTCACGTTTGGGATAAGAATTACCAAATAGTTTCCGGTTGTAGGATTGGTTTTATAAACGCCCACTAGTTCGTCTGTAGAGATATTATAAACAGAAATTTCTGCTTTTCTCATGTGTGGATAACCTTTTATTTCAAAGTTTCCTTTAATTATTGTTGATGAAATGCCACTTTGGTTGGTACGTGCTTTATACATACTAAAAGCACCATCATCAGTATCTCGGTTAGAGATGAAATAATAAATTTGCTGATTGCTTTTAGTGGTATCTGTTGGGGTAGTAGCACTGATGTTAGTTGTTACTCCAAGGTAAAAAGTAATGAATAAACTTATTTTAAAAAATAATTGCATTTCCGAATTTTAGAACCCGAAAAGTAATAATAATTAGATAGTTATAAAAAGCTTACGCTTAAGAGTTTTAAACAATTTTGTTCATTATTTCAGCAGCTTTTTCAAGGGTGGTTTCATTTTTGGCAAAACAAAACCGTAAGATTTTTTCATCTACATGTTGGTTATAAAAAACGGAGATAGGAATTGCCGCTAATTTATACTCCATAGTAAGTCTTACGGCAAAATCGGTATCTTTTTCATCCGAAATATTTTTATAGCTTAATAACTGAAAATAAGTTCCTTTTGAAGGTATTATTTCAAATTTAGAATTTCGTATTACAGAAGTAAAGAAATCTCTTTTTTGTTGATAAAAAGCACTTAGGGATAAGTAATTACTTTCATTTTTAAGGTATTCTGCCAAGGCATACTGTGCAGGAGTATTTACCGAGAAAACAACATATTGATGTACTTTTCTAAATTCGCTCATTAATGCTTCCGGAGCAATGCAGTAACCCATTTTCCAACCGGTATTATGAAAAGTTTTTCCGAAAGAAGAAACAATAAATGCACGCTCTGCCAACTTTGGAAACATAGATGCACTGTAATGTTTGTTTTCATCAAAAATAATGTGTTCATACACTTCATCACTCAACACTATGATATCGGTATTGGCAATAAGTTTTTCTAAGGCTAAAAAATCATCTTTAGAAAACACCGTTGCTGTTGGGTTGTGAGGCGTATTAATAATAATCATTTTTGTTTTAGGATTGATTAGTTTCCTAACATGGGTCCAATCTATTTTATAGTCGGGAGCACGCATTTGAACAATTACCGATTTTCCTCCATTGAGTTCTATGGCTGGTTCATAACAATCGTAAGCGGGTGTAAAAATAATTACTTCATCATCTTCATGAACAACAGCCGTAATAGCAGTATAAATGGCTTGTGTTGCTCCAGCTGTTACGGTAATTTCTGTTTCAGGATGATAAATAGCTCCATAAAGCTGTTCTGTTTTTGTGGCAATTCTTTCTCTCAATTCCATTAGACCTGGCATAGGAGCATATTGGTTATGACCATTTTTCATGGCTGTTCTTACCAAATCGTGTAACACTTCATCGCTACCAAAATCAGGGAAACCTTGAGATAAATTGATAGCATTATGCTCTTGAGCTAATCTGCTCATTATAGTAAAAATAGTAGTGCCAACCTTTGGCAATTTTGATTTTATAAGTCCTGGGTACTCGGGCATAAATTCAGTTTTTTATTAATCGAAGTTACGATTTTTGCTTTTTTCTAAAGTGGTGATTCTTTTTGTTTTGAAATGGTTTTTTAGGTATTATCTTATATTCCGGTCCGGCTTCAAAACCTTCCGGGAGAGGTAGTTTTTTCACTTCTTTGTCAATGAGTTTTTCAATTTTAGAGAAATTATAAACATCATCGGCATTAATAAAAGTAATGGCTAATCCTGTTCCGTTGTCGCCTCTAGCGGTTCGTCCAATTCTGTGTACATAATCTTCGGCATCCGAAGGAATATCGTAATTCAATACAATGTCAATTCCTTTAATATCTATCCCTCTTGATAGGATATCTGTGGC
>CAMPHX010000132.1 GCA_946886085.1 uncultured Flavobacteriales bacterium
CTATAATAAATGATGCAGAAAATATAAACCAAAATTAGAATAGAATGGGTTAATATAGTGGTTATAGAGCCTGCTACAACTGTTAAGGCATTAGCAACAAGAGGCTTTTGCTCTTTTAATGCCGATACTTGTTTTTCTGTTGAAATTCCAAAATGTACTAATATGTATTGTTGGATGCTATAAAATTGATGAGTTGCTTTTTCTTTTATAAGAGCGAAATCTTTTACTAATTCGTTAAGCTGCCATGCGAGCAATAAGCCAATACCTGTTACTACTATCAGGATAACTATTAAACAAATAATTGCTGCTAATCCTTTTGGAATTTTTTTACCCTCTAACCATTTGCTAAAAGGCAAAAAAAGTGTTGCCAAAACTCCTCCAATTAATAAAGGAATTAAGAAGCTTTGAGCGAAATATAATCCTGCAAAAACAAGAAATAACACTACTATTTTTTTTATGATGGAAATTGAAGTTATGGTCATCTTTTAATTTTTAAATAACACTAGTTGGATACAAAAAAAGCATTGCTAATGAAGCAATGCTTTTTTGTTTATTTAATACAATGCTTTTAAGGTTTTGTAAGGGTACTTTTTTCAAGTAATACCGCTTCAACTCGAGCTAATAATCTACCTTCTATTGCTGTTCCTGAATTTACAGCAATAGATTGGTCAGCAAGAATATTACCTTTAAATATTGATAATACTCCTAAATTAGCAGAAGCTCCGACTTGCCAAAAAATGTTTTCAGCTAATGCTCCTCCTTTAAGGTACACTTTTTTATTAGTTCCCACATTAAGTGTTGATGCTATTTGAATAATAAAAACTGCACTACTATTACCTTTTGCATCAAATGTAAGGTTGCCTGTAGAAATTTCTAACGAACCGCTTGATTTATATAGACCAGGAGTAAGTGTTAGTCCACCAATATTTCCAGAAAGAGGTACCATATCAACAGATGTACGAGCAGCAGCATCATTATATGCAGTAGTTAAATCTGCTTTTGCAGCGGTTAATGTAACAGGGTCAGGTACTGAATTTACTGGACCAGAAGCATCAACAGTATAAATAATACCAACTACTTCATTTGCTCCAAATCCTGTAATGTTACTTCCTACTGCCGGACTTAATCCAACATTTCCTGTAACAGTTGATGTAGATACATTTGATATTTTAGAACCTGCAAGTATAGCAAATCCTCCTGCTGTTTGAAGATCAACTGCAGGTTGAATTTGTGTTTGCATTGGAATTACTGTAGGATTAACGTAGCCTCCACCTGGAGTTGGTGTTGGCGAATCTTTGTCTTTTGAACATCCGGCAATTAAAACAACTGTTGCTATCGCAAAAGTTGTAACTATTTTTTTTGTTTTCATTTTCATTTGGATTGATTTTAACTATTCATAACATTACGAATAGGGGGTAATTCTATTTTTATAAAAGGATAATTAGTAATAAAATAATGATAATAATGGCTCCAACAGAAAGATAAACTCCTCCATTGTTTTGTTTCAATTGTTTTTCAATTGATCTAACTTCTTTACGAAGCACCTTTTTTTCAGCATACTTAAGTTCTGATTTGTCCATTTCATTAATCTCACCTAATCTATTTAATAGTACCGTAGATTCAGCTGAGGTTTCAACAGGCGGCTTAACAGGCGTGTTGTCTGCTTTTAAAGTTGGAGTTATTGACAATAATCCTATTGTTAATAATGAGTAGGTTAATTTTTTCATGTTAAACGGTTTTTAGTTTTTATAATAATTTGACGTAAGGGTATTTTGGTTAATCGTTATCTTTTTTTGGATTGTCTTCTCTTTGTTTAACTTTTTCTTTCTGCTTTGCGTTTTCTTTCTTTTTGGCTTTTTTAACGGCATCTTCTTTTTTAACTACTTTTTTATCAGCTTTATCCTTTTGTTCTTCTTTCTCACTTACTTTTTCTGCTGCTTTTTCTAATGCTTCTTCTTTGTTCTCTAAATTATTCTCAGCTTTTTCTAACTGTCCAGCTTTTTTGTTAGCATTTTTTTCTGCTTTCTCTAAGCCTGAAGCGTTATCTTTTTTCTTGTCTAAGTCTTTTTGTTCTTCTTTAATTTCTTTTTCTGTACCTTCTAATACAGTTTTTTCTTGAGCAAGCAAGGTAGTAGGTAATATAAACAATCCTAAGGTTGTGTATATAAATAATTTTGTAAGTGGTTTCATGATTTTTGGGGTTGGTTTTTAGTCGTTGGGGATTTGTTCCTTATATACAAAGGTGAGCTGTTTTAAAACAAGAAGTGTTACATAACTTAAGGTATAAGTTACATAATTCACGCATTTTTAAATGAAGGAAAGGTAGGCGTTATTCGGTAGCGAAGAGCTATCACTAATAGGTAGGAAATTATACTAGAAAGACTATATTTTGTCCATGTACCAGTTTAACTGGCTTTCTATTTTTTTAAACTTAAAGATATTGGTAATGATACTTTGCAGACGAAGAAAGGCGGTTTCGCTTTTTACTACATAGTCAAAAGCTTTGTGATGCATACAATTTACAGCAACATTTATATCATCTTGCGAGGATAACATTACTACAGGTATATCATTATTAAATTCTTTTATTTCATCCAGTACATCTATTCCATTCATGGCATCTAAATCAATACCGTTAAGGTGATAATCTAAAATTACAACATCCGGATTTTTAGATATATTCTCCAGACAAAGTTCACCTGTAGCGAATGTCTCTATTTCAAAATCAGCATTTTGAAGAAACTCAATTTCTAATGATTTTAAAAATACTGCATCATCATCAACAAGGAAAAGTTTTATTTTTTTTTCTGTTTTCATATGTATATTTTTATTTTTATTAAATCGGTCATATGGAATCACCATGTGAAATATTCATTCTTGTTTGTGAACAATCTACTCATGGCTTATTTCATGATTTCATTTTTTTAGCACTTCTTTCAATTCTTCACATGCTTGCATAGATACCTTTTCTAATTGTAATACAAGATCTGGAAGTTTATCTATTTGTTTATTGGTACCAGTATATTCTTGAATTTTTCTTGCCATATTTTCATAATCTTTATGAATACCCATTATAGAAAAAGAAGGAATCATTTTATGAGCTGCGGCATAAACTGATTCCCAATTTTTTTGTTCTAAGCCCTTTTTCATTGCACTCACTAAAGTTGGCGTTTGTTCCAAATAAAGTGTAATCATTTCCGTCATTAATATAGGTTTAGATTTTGTACGTTCTGTCAAAGCGTCTAAGTTACAGTATTTTATTTTTGTTAAAAGATTTGTTTCTTTTTTTTGACTTCCTCTATTGTAGGAATATTTTTTTACCAACTTAATTATTTTACTGTGCAATAACCTATCATCAACAGGTTTTGCAATATAATCATTCATGCCAACGGCTTTGCATTTTGCTAAATCAGCAGTAGTTACATCGGCAGTTAATGCCATAATAGGGATTTTAGAATTCATAGTGTTTCTAATAAATTCAGTAGCTTCAAAACCATTCATTTCAGGCATTTGCAAGTCCATTAAAATAAGATCGTAAGCTGTGTTTTGTAGTTTTTCTATAGCTATTTTTCCATTTGGAGCAATATCCAATTCAAATCCAAAATCTTCTAATAATGTTTTCATTAACAACTGATTAAGAGGAATATCTTCCACTACTAATATTTTCAGTTTACCAACTTTAGTGTTAGGTTCAGTAGTTTCAGGTTCTATTTCAAATTCAGCATCTGTTTTCAAAAAATTCAAAATAAAACTAAAATTACTTCCTTCATCAATTTTACTTTTTACATGAACACTTCCTTGTTGAGATTCTACCAATTGTTTCACAATGGCAAGTCCTAATCCTGTTCCACCATATATTCTAGATGTACCGCTTGTTGCTTGCTGAAAATTTTCAAAAATGGCTTCTATTTTACTTGCTTCAATACCAATACCGGTATCTTTTACTGAAAATTCAATAACAGCCTTTTCCTCGTCCTCTTTTATTAAGTTAACACTTACCGTAATTTTTCCTTGTGATGTAAATTTTACTGCATTGCTTACCAAGTTTAAAATAATTTGATGTAAACGCACCGAATCGCCAATCAATACTTTTGGAATTTTATTGTCGTATTCTTTAATGAGAATTAAATTTTTCTCCTGAATTTTTGGTTCAAACAAATGAAGCATAGCAGATATAGAGGACGCTATATTGAATGGTGTTTGTTCAAAGGTCATTTTTCCTGCATCTACTTTTGCCAAGTCAAGTATATCATTTATAAGTACAATTAACGAGTTGCCACTCAACTCTATTGCATTTAAATATTCTTGTTGTTTTTCTGTGAGATCTGTTCTGAGTAAGACTTTTGTAAATCCGATAATAGCATTCATTGGTGTTCGGATTTCGTGGCTCATGTTCGATAAAAACTGTTGTTTTGACTTCACGGCATGCTGTGCTATTTGTGTAGCACTTTCAGCTCTTATTTTGGCTTCTTCAGCAATAGCTGTTGCTAATTCTGAAAGCAATTTGGCTTTGTTTGATTCTTTGGCAATTCGTTTTTGTTCGGTAACATCCCTTGCTACAATTACCACTCCCAACACATTTCCCTTGTCATCTTTATATATTGAGCCGTTAAATAATACATCGGTTAGTTTACCTTTTTTGCTACGAAGTGTAAGTGGTGAATCAACAACAGAACCTTTGGAAAACACTTCCTGATATACCTCACGAGCCTTTTGTGTCTCTATAAAATAATCGAAAAAATCGGTTCCGGTCAGTTGCTTACGAGTTAACCCCGTAATATTTACAGTAGCTTGATTCATGTCCATAATTTTTCCTTCTATACTTATAGTAACCAAAGGGTCAAGGCTTGCTTCAATCAAACTTCGTGCATACTGAGATTCTTCTCTTTCTTTTCTTGCTATTAACATTTTATTGGTTTGTACTTGGTGAATTGCCAACGTCCTCAATAGGATTTCTTCGCATACTTTTCATTTGTTTAAAATGAGAAGGTGTAAGCCCTGTAACTTTTTTAAATTGATTGGATAAATGAGCTACACTACTATAATTCATCTTCCAAGCAATTTCTGTAATGTTCAATTCTCCATAAATAATTAACTCCTTTATTCGTTCAACTTTATGAGAAATAATAAATTGTTCTATAGTAGTAC
>CAMPHX010000133.1 GCA_946886085.1 uncultured Flavobacteriales bacterium
TGAAAAACTTTATAAAGAAAGAATTAACGAGTTGAAGGAAGCAATAGTTTTTCTTCGTTCTCAGATAACAAAGAAAAATTAAGCACAAAAAAAGCAGCTAAAATTTAGCTGCTTTTTTTTACGTTTTGAAATTAGTGAGCGTGTCCGTGATCAAGCTCTTCAGCTGTAGCAGCTCTCGTTTCAATTACTTTACCTGTAAAATGTAAATCTTGGTCTGCCAATGGATGATTAACATCAACTGTAATAGTGGCATCATTAATAGATACTACTTTTGCAGGAACTACATTTCCGTTTTGATCTTGTAGTGGTAAAACATTATCTACAACTACTTCAGGAACTAATTCTCCGTCTTTTTTAAAGATATCTTGAGGTAATTCAATAATAGCTTCATCAGTTCTTGAGCCATAAGCTTTTTCAGATTTTATTCCGAAAGAAAACTCATCGCCTTCATTAAGATTTACTATATTGTTTTCAAAATCAGGAATCATTTGACCTACACCTGATAAAAATTTTAAAGGTTCTTTACCTTCTGTCGATTCGATTAACTCGCCTTCAGCAGTACCTTTATATAAGTTATAAGAAACTGCAATTACTTTGTTTGTACTCATTAAATTTTAATTTTTTGATTTATACAAAGTTACTCCTAATAATTTGGGTGACCAAATTTTAGATGGGAAACCCACTTTTTAAGGAATTAAATTCTTATTTATCCTCAATTTTCAGTTGGATGATTTAATTCATAATACCTCATTGTTTTTCCGCTGCGTAGGTTATTTTTTTTAAAAATAAATCCACAACTTTCAAATAGGCGAATGCTAGAGGTATTACTTTCTAAAATTTCTGAAAAAATGGTTGAAATAGCCAGTTTGTTGAAGCAAAAGCTACTCAATAAACACAATGCTTCTTTTGCATAACCTTTATTTCTGTGTTGCTTTTCGCCAATGAGTATGCCTACGCCAATTTTTTTCTCTTCGGCATTAAAATCAAATAAATCTATGCAGCCAATAGTATTTTCTTCAGTTTCTAAACAAATCATGAATCGGGTTTGTCCATGCGTTTCTATTTGCTGTTTGGAAGCTACAAAAAAAGCAATTTCTTCTCTGGTAAACATGGTTTCCGTGCTGCTTACTTCCCAGTTTTCTGTATCATTTTCCCATTCCAACAGTTTTTCTACATCTATTGGAAGTACAGCACGTAGAAATATTTTTTTACCAACTAACATATCCCATTTACTCTGTTTAACGCTTTTATAGACTGTTGTATATCGTTTTGATTATAGGTTTGCAAATAAAAGGTATTTTCTTGAAGATTTCTTTCCAAATTTAAATGAAAAACGTGTTGAACAATATTTTTTTGATGGAGTAACGGAATTAAATCAAAAATATAATTTACGCTTTCCATTTGTATATCAAAAAGCTGACGGAAAGCTGTTTTAATAGGAGAGAGGCAGCTGTTTTCTTGAGAAACATTATTGAATTTTTTCATGGCTTCCAATAAGGTAGTTTCAATTTCAGTTGCTGAAAAATTGGGTTTGTTTAGCTCTAAAAATAAGGTTTTGGTATATTTTTTCTTTACCGTAGAAATAAAAGCAACAGCATCGGTTCCCAAGTTGGGACCAACCAAAGTAATATCATACACTTTACCATTAAATATAAGTCCGATATGCGGAGGAATTCGGGTAGCACGAAACAAAAACAGAAAAAATTTATCATCAATTCCTCTTTCGGGCAATGTTTCATTTACAATTATTGGGAAGAAATTGTCGCTCATAAAAATTAAAAATCGAAATGAATTTTAAGGTTTAACTGACGAGAAGTTAAGAAATTAGGTACAGCATAATTTCTTCCGCTAACATCTTCTATCCAAACATAAGAAATTACATTGTTGATTTGCAATAAATTAAATACCTCTAAACTTACCCAAATGTTCTTAAAGGTGTTGATAGGATTTTTGCCTTTCAGTTGTTTTTCAGCAGATTTAGCATGGTAAGAAAAACCTAAATCGACTCTTCGGTAAGGAGGAATACGTAAGGTAGCTTCATGTCTGTTTCTAGATTGTGGTGGTCCGAAAGGTAATCCTGTAGCGTAATGCAAAGAAATATTCATTTTAAAACTAGGCAGTTTGGGGATATAATCTTGAAAAAATAAGCTAAAGCTAAAACGCTGGTCAGTAGGACGAGGAATATAGCCAGGTTCAACTCTTTTGCTTTCTACGGGAATATCATTTTCGGTATAACCATAAACAATTTCTTCGCCATCACTATTGATATCCACAAAATAAAAGTCATCTATCAAATCTTCGGCAGTTTTCATAAAAGACATGCTAAACCAAGATTCTACACCTTTAACAAATTCACCATTTATTTTAAAATCCACACCTGTAGCATAAGCATTGGCATTGTTGGTAGCAAAATAGCGAATCCTAACATTATCTATCTGATAAGGAATAATGTTTTTCATGTGTTTGTAATACACTTCGGTAGTTAATTTAAAAGGTCTTTCCCACGCTTTAAAGTTGTAGTCGGAAGCTAACACTGCTTGGTAGGAAGCTTGAGATTTTATATCAGGATTAACAATTCCATCTAAATCTCTCATTTCTCTGTAAAAAGGCGGCTGGTAATAAACCCCTCCCGAAAGTCTGAAAAGAAAATCTTTTTCCCAATTTGGTTTTATGGAAAACCCTGCTCTTGGGCTAAATAAAAACTCTTCATTAAAATCCCAATAAGCTACTCTACCGCCAAGCGTAAACGTATAGCTAACAGTATCTCTTTGCCATTGCCATGAGCGTTGTAAATAAGCGTTGTATCTATTGCTGTTTAGCGAAATATCTGTTTTTAATACTTCTCTAAGCTCCAACAATTGTTCGCCCTGTGCAGCAGGATTAGTATAACCTATAGAATCTTGCTGACGAGGAGTAAAATATCCCGCAGAATCAACAAAAGCCCACTCGCTTAGTTTGTCGGTAATCATTTCTCGTTGGTATTTAACTCCCCAAAAAGTAGTGTGGCGTTGCTTTACAATTTTTCCTTTGTGTTCTAAGTTCAGCACTGCTGCATCAAGTCTGTTTCTGGCATGGTCGAAAAAAGTACCAACACCTCTGTCGAATTTTACTTCGCCAAAATTGTCGCTGCCCAAATCTCTTTCTAGCTCACTAATTCTGTAAGCACCTTCAATATCAAAAGATTCATCTTCTAAAGAACTAAAGGCAGAGGTAATAAATTTTAATTCAATGTTTTCTTTTGGTCTAAACGTGTTAGAAATTGCTCCAAAATAAGTCTGAAATTGGTCTATTTCCTGACCATCAAAAAATACGGAAAGTTGCAAGGCTTCGTTTATCGTTCCAAACTCTGTTTGTCTGTTTTCGGGAATAAAATTATACCTATTTATGGCTACATTTCCTAAAAAACCAATTTCCCACTTTTCAGAAATATCGTAAGTTAAATAGGTTTGTATATCCATAAAAATAGGACGATATTCTCCATCTGTATCTAAGCTTTGTAACACGTATTGATTACTTCTAAATCGGGCACCAGTAATGTGGGTAAATCGGTGGTTTTTGCTAGCCCCTTCAAAATGCAGTTCAGCACCTTGCAGACTAAGTGTTCCCGAGCCAGCAAATTCATCAGGTTCTTTATAATGCACATCAAGCACTGAAGACATTTTATCACCATATTTGGCTTCAAAACCTCCGGCAGAAAACGATACATTGTCCACCATGTTGGAGTTGATAAAACTCAATCCTTCTTGTCGTCCCGAGCGGATTAAAAAAGGACGATAGATTTCAATATCATTTACATAGACTAAGTTTTCGTCAAAATTACCACCTCTAACCGAGTATTGAGAACTCAATTCATTGTTGGAGTTAACTCCCGGAAAGGTCTTTAAAATTGCCTCAAAAGAGCCCGAAGGATTGGTGAGCGAATTGAGTAAATTAGGATCTATTTTTTTCATGGTGGTAGAACGGTTACCTTCTTCACTCACTTCAAAACCATCAATGTTTACTACATCAATTTCCATTGTTGGAGAATATTCTTCTACTTGGTTGGGGGCAAGGTTAAACGATTTTCTTATGGTTTTAAAGCCAACATAGGTAATGCCTATCGTTACATTGGTATCAGCTGGAATGGTTAGAGAAAAACTTCCGTCAGGAGATGATTTAACACCTTTGCTGCTCCCGATTATTGATATAGAAGCATTTTCAAGCGGTTCGTTCTTAGCATTTTTTAGCTTACCCGAAACGGTTGCAGTTTGCGAAACTCCAACAGCAGGAATTGCCAACAATAAAAATATATATATAAGATGTTTAAAACTCAATTTATTCCTTTGCTTATGCTTTTTTTTTAAGAAAGCAAAACTACATAAAAAACTACAATGCCAATTAACTGTTTATTGGGTTGCTTATTGTGCTTGGTAGGATGAAAGTCCCGAAAAATGTTTTTTGTAAAAAAAACTAATTTTTCGAAGATGCTCGTAAAAATAAAGAATTGGAAATTCTTGTTTTTACGGCATTTGAGGTTTGAAAGGAGTATAACTCAACGGTTCAAAATTTTAAGTTCTAGCAATAAGAAGATTGCTCGACTGCATTTTTCTATTCCTCATATTTCGAAATGAAAAATATTGCTCGAAATGACACAAGAATAGAATTGCTACCCACTATGTCATTTCGAACGAAATTTTACAAGTTGAGGAACGAAACTTAGTAAAATGAAGCTAGAGAAATCTATTTGGTTAAGACCTGAAAATTTCATCATTAAGAAAAATCCAATTAGGATTTACTGTTTCTATCAATTGTTCTTTCTTTTTTCTGCTCCATTTTTTTAATTGTTTTTCTCTTTCAATAGCATGTTCAATTTGTTGAAAACGTTCGTAATAAATTAAGTTGTAACAATAGTATTTACCTGCAAAAGACTTTAATGTTCCTTTGTCTTCTTGATGTTCAAACATTCTTTTTTTTAATTCATTTGTAACACCAATATAGAGCACTGTTTTTGCTGGGTTAGTAGTGATATAAACAAAATAATTGTGCTGCATTTATCAAAAAAAAATAGACATCAAGTATCAAATTTACATTAATGCTATTAAATTAAGAAGATTGCTCGACTGCATTTTTCTATTCCTCATATTTCGAAATGAAAAATA
>CAMPHX010000134.1 GCA_946886085.1 uncultured Flavobacteriales bacterium
ATGTAATATATCGGCTCCAATAGCTAATACATTTTGCTCTAATGATTGATGTTTAGTTGGTACTATCATAATTCACTGAACAAATCTGCTTGTTTACTTATTTCTTCTTCAGTCTTCTCAAAAATTGTACAATCTTCAAAAAACAACAAAACATAGGCTTGAGCCATATTGGTATACATTGGATCGTTTTCTTTTGAATTTGGAATATATAGTTTAAACAAATCTCTTAGTATTTCAATATTCGGCTTTGTTGATTTAAGCTCAACGTATTTACCAAAAATGTGATTCTCTAAATCGAGTTGAAATTCCGAATCCAAGCCAATTAAATATCCCTCAATGGAGTTCTTTTTGTTATATGAGTTTGAAAAATAAGTCCTGACTTCCTCTTCTTCCTCTTTAGTTTTAAAATTAATCTGAATCTTTTTTAAAGCATGAATCAATTTACCATTGTCTTTATCCCTGTTTTCTATAGGGTCAGTTTCAACTAAATTAAGTGCATTGTCAAATATCTCTTTAATTACTCCCTCCTCTTTTGATTCATCATAGTGTTCTGAGTAATTATTGTTTAAATTATTGTTTATGGTAACATTACCATAAACACCATTTAACTGATTAACAATCCCTCTATTCTCTTCTATTTGTATTACTTGTTCAATTGCACTTTCGACAATTTTATCGCTTACTTCAATTGGTGTTGAACTAAACTTTGCCTGATGATCGGCTTTCCATTGTTTTAAAAGTGGTGTAGGGTATTTTGATTCATTTTCCTTGTTATCAATTATGCTATGATCTTCATCGCAAAGCAAAATAAGATTATCGAAAGCTCTCCTATCATCATCCTCCATAGTTTTATCAAACCTTGGTCCATTAGAGCTTGCAGCTGCAATATGACAAATCTTACCAACAACCGTAGTACCGTCTTTGGCAATTATTGCCCGGTTACATGACGGTGCAGCACATTGATTGCCTGAAAAAGCAAAAAGCCTTTTTATATCAGCTGGTTTATAATCCCTTGCTTTACTCACTTATTCTAAAGTTTTAATAAATAATCACTTCGACTAAACAATTTAAATATAATTAGTCAATTCTCAATTTATCACTTGAAGTGTTAGAGAACCATTCTTAAGAATGGTTCTCTAAACCCTTGTTATTTTGATTACCATTGTTTCAATTATTAAGGCGGAAAAATACAGCTATTTTTTTAATTTACCTCAAAATTTAAGGTGTTTTTTGCAAAACAAAAAACCTAACAACATGAAAGTTATTAGGTTTTTATTAGCTTGTGATCGCGAAAGGATTCGAACCTTTGACCGTCTGCTTAGAAGGCAGATGCTCTATCCAGCTGAGCTACGCGACCTTTCCATAAATTAAAAAAGGCACTGAAGCCTTTTTTAGTCGGGGTGGCAGGATTCGAACCTGCGACCTCCTGCTCCCAAAGCAGGCGCGATAACCGGGCTACGCTACACCCCGTTTGGTGTCAAAAAAACGTTTCTTTTTTGGAGGTGCAAATATAGCACTACTTTTTACTTTACGAAACAATTATATGAAAAAAATAATGCAAAAGCTGCTTTGTTTTATATCGTACTAATTTAGTGTAGATTAAAATGGGGTTAACGGCCTAATTTTTCAAGGTGTTTAATGTATAATTGATTAATTATACCATCTGCCAACCCTACTTTCGGCACAAACATGTCTTTTACTCCCGCTTTTTTCATTACCGTAAGGTATATTTTAGAGGCATGTGTAATTACATCGGCCCTATCGGGACGTAGCCCTAACTTTAGTTTTCTTTCTTCAAGGGTGTGCTCATTTAAAAATTCATCCATCTGCTTAAGTTTAGCATATTTCAAGACCTTATAATTGCTTAACCCGCACAAGGTGTAAATAGAATTGATATTCCCTCCGGTTCCGATAATCATGTCTATCGTATAGTTATCTCTCAACTCCTCTACCCAACTTTTCATTTCCAACCAGGTAGATTTTTTTACCATATCGTTTTTCAACCGAATGGTTCCTATTCTAAAAGAATAAGAAGTAATTTTTTGCCCTTTACTGAATAAAGTTAGCTCCGTACTCCCTCCTCCAACATCCATATAAAGGTACGTACCATTCTGATCTATTTTTTCGGCAACGTGCGTTTCAAAAATAATATCGGCCTCCATGTTCCCCTCAATGATGTGGATGTCTAAATCGGTTTCATGTTTAATGTGAAGAGCAATCTCTTTTCCATTGGTAGCCTCTCGCATGGCAGAGGTAGCACAAATCTCAAAATCTAACACGCCATAAACTTCTGTTAAATGTTTAAAAGCAATTAAGGTTTTGAGTAATTTTTTAGCGTTGATAGGAGAAATTGCTGCGTTAGTAAAAACATCCTCCCCTAACCGAATGGGTAACCTTACTAAGGATATTTTTTTAAGTTGAGGGAACGTTTCTGTAGGATATACTTCGCAAAAAAGTAATCGGACAGCATTAGAACCTATATCTACAGCAGCAAATCTCATAAGTGGGATAAAAATACACTATTTTTTCTGCCGTAGATATAATTTCTTTTATAATTTTTCAAAAGTGTTTATCTCATTCACAAGTTCAGATACTCAGAACTTCTATCAAGCAGATTGCTTCGTTCGTACCTCTCTCGTAATGACGTTAAATAACCCCCAACCTTTAAACAAACATCAATACTTCCACCTATTAGCAATCGCCACCAACGAAAGCATTACAGGCACTTCTATTAGCACGCCAACAACGGTTGTAAGTGCGGCTCCGGAATTTAATCCGAATAAAGAAATGGCTACTGCTACAGCTAATTCGAAAAAGTTGCTGGCTCCTATCATGGCTGCCGGAGCACAAATGTTGTGTCGCAATTTTAAAAACCTACCGAAAAACCAACTTAAAAAGAAAATGAAATAAGTTTGTAAGGTTAATGGAATGGCTATCAACAATATATTTTGTGGTTCGTTGACTATTTTCCCTCCTTGAAAAGCAAATAACAGTACTAAAGTAATTAGCAATGCTGCGATAGAAACAGGTTTAAGTTTCGCTAAAAACCGTTCTTTAAACCAAGTCTCCCCTTTTGTTTTTATCAGGTATTTGTTGGATAGATATCCGAAAAATAAGGGCAACACCACAAACACCACAACAGAGGTAATTAAAGCTTGATATGGAATGATAATTTCCGCTGATGATGAGCTACTTGCAAATATAGAAATATCGAAAAAGTAAAACAAAAAGCCTACAATGGGAACAAAGGCAAACAACAAAATAATATCGTTTACCGACACTTGTATTAAGGTATAATTAGCATCTCCTTTGGTAAGGTAAGACCACACAAAAACCATAGCTGTACAAGGTGCTGCCCCTAACAGAATGGCTCCTGCTAAGTATTGTTCAGCATCTTCGGGAGTAATGTACGCTTCGTAAATTTTATAGAAAAAGATAAACGCAAAAAAGGCCATGGTAAATGGTTTGATTAACCAATTGATGACTACCGTAAGTCCTAATCCTTTCCAGTTGGAAGCAACATTTTTTAACGATGAAAAATCTATTTGCACCATCATCGGGTAAATCATTAACCAAACCAATATCGCCACAGGAATATTTACCGTTGAAATGTTCCAACTACTCAATACTTCTATGTGCGTTCCGAACCAGTTACCAATTAAAATTCCCGCTCCAATACAAAGCAATACCCAAAGGGTTAAATAACGTTCAAAAGTTCCCATTAAATTAGCTTTATAAAATTAACAACAGTTTGAATTCGGATCGCAACAGCTTTCGGCTTTTTCGGCATAAACCGTTACACTGTAAATGCCAAAATCAGGAGAATCATAATACTTCGCTAATGCCTCTTCAGATAAATACTGAGCAACAATATCTTTAGGCAATACAATGCTTTTTTCTTTTTGAACGGTAATGTTTTTAAAGCCTGCATTTTTAATGATGTCTAAATATTCATCCAATTGTATAGCTCCGGAAACGCAACCGGCATACATTTCTGCATCATTTTTTAAGTCCTCCGGTAAGTTGCCTTTTAGTACCACATCCGAAACAGAAAAATGTCCGCCCGGTTTCAACACTCTAAAGGTTTCCTGAAAAGCTTTGTTTTTATCGGGAACTAAATTTAACACACAATTGCTAACCACCACATCAATACTGTTGCCTCCTATTGGTAAGTTTTCAATATCGCCTTTTCTAAATTCCACATTGTTAAAGCCTAATTTATCGGCATTTGTACGAGCTTTTTCTATCATGGCATCTGTCATGTCAACCCCTATCACTTTTCCTGATTCTCCAACAATTTCTCTGGCAACAAAACAATCGTTTCCTGCACCGGAGCCTAAGTCTAATACCTTGTCGCCTGTTTTTATTTTTGCAAAAGCTGTTGGTAAGCCACAACCTAAGCCTAAATCAGCATCCGATTGATATCCTTTTAAAGCAGAATAATCCTCTGCAAAAACTGCATAATCAACTGTTCCACAACCTCCTACTCCACAGCAAGAATTAGCATTTTCTGTTTGAGATTGGTGAGCAATTTCGCTGTACTTGTCAGCTACCATTTTTTTTATGTCTTCTGATGTTTTCATATCGTTATAATTTTTTTAACAGCATGTTGTTGCTGATAGATTAATAATATATTGATTAATAATGTTTTGAATTAATTTTATTTTTTCTTCGTTTACACAATAACACGTTTTTGCTCCTTCAATTTCGCCTTTGATTATCTGAGCTTCCTTTAGTGCTTTTAAGTGTTGCGAAATGGTAGATTGAGATAAATTCAACTCATCTACTACTTCACCACAAACACACGTCTTTCGTTGTATTAAATATTCTAAAATGGCTATCCTTGCCGGATGACCTATTGCTTTAAACAATTGAGCAATTTCTAATTGAGCTGCTGTATAAGCTTCTGTTTTTGTTGTTCCCATGGTTGTAATAATTTTATATCGCAATATTACGATTAATATTTCAATTCCATCTCAAAAAACGCCAACTATTTTTTTAACGACAAGTTTATCCGTAAACAAATCAGGAGATTATAAAATTAAAAGCATCCATTATTTGGTGATAAAAAGGAATAAAAAAGGAATTCCTTCAAAAAAAGCTTTTTTT
>CAMPHX010000135.1 GCA_946886085.1 uncultured Flavobacteriales bacterium
ATATTACTATGTTCATTGGTTTCTTTTGCTCAGGATGATTTATTGAATATGTTAGAGGAGGAAGTAGAACAAGAAACTACTTCAGAAAAAGTAACTGCTACTTTTAAAGGCAAAAAACTTATTAATGCCAATACCATAGAAACTACCAAAAAGAAAACCTTAGAATTTAATATAACACACCGATTTGGAGATATGCTTATAGGGAAAGCCGAAGGACATCATTCTTTGTGGGGATTAGACAATGCTACTAATATTCGTTTTTCTTTTGATTATGGATTGACCGATAGAATTAGCGTTGGAGTAGGAAGAAGTAAAACACAAGAACATATTGACGGGAATATAAAATTTAGGTTTTTAGACCAAAAAACAGGGGGAATGCCTATTTCAGCAGCATATTATGCAAATATGGCGGTTGCTGCAGTAGCAAAAATTCCGGAAGATCTGTTTGTAAATAGATTATCCTATGTTCATCAACTTATTATTGCGAGTAAATTAAGCAACGCTATTTCGTTAGAAGTGTTACCTACTCTAGTACACAGAAACTTTGTGGATAAACGAAATGTTCATCCTGAAAATGGTGCGACCGATGAAAATGATTTATTTGCATTAGGTTTTGCAGGCAGGTTTAAAATCAGTAAAAGGACCTCATTTGTAGTCGATTATTTTTTGCCTTTTTCAGAATTTAGAGATAGTAGAAATAATTATTATGATGCTTTAGGTGTTGGCATAGAAATAGAAACTGGAGGACATGTTTTTCATATTAATGTTACTAATTCTGCTGGAATTATTGAAAATGACTTTTTACCTTACACCAATTCCGCTTGGGATAAAAGCGAATATAAATTAGGCTTCAACATTTCACGTGTGTTTAGTTTTTAAGTTAACTTTGCCCAAAGTTTTCTTTTAAATGACAAAAGATCCCTACGAAGCACTCCGATATAAAGAATTTAATTTATTCTTACTCTTACGTTTTGCCTTAGTTTTTGCTTGGACCATGCAGTTTGTGGTAATTGAATGGCAAGTCTATTCATTAACAAAAGATCCTCTGGCTCTAGGTATTATTGGGCTTATGGAAATTATTCCTGCCATATCTTTTGCACTATTTGCCGGACATATTGTTGATCAAAAAGAAAAACGAAAGCTCTTGATGCTCTGCATTTCAGGATTTATGCTAATTAGTTTTGGTTTGTTTATTATCACTTTACCGAAAGTAATTGAAGATTATTCTACCCAACACATTGTTTGGGCAACTTACGGATTGGTATTTTTTGGGGGAATAGTGCGTTCGTTTATTAGTCCAACCATATTTTCAATGTTTTCTTTACTTATTCCTAAAAAAACTTATGCCAATGCTGCTACATGGAGTAGTTCTGTGTGGCAAATAGCATCTGTTTTAGGTCCTGCACTGGCAGGTTTTGCTATTGTATGGTTTGGAGTACATGGTTCTATGTTTATCATTTTTGGATTTGCAGCATTATCAATGTTATTTTTGTATTTCATAAAACCCAAACCCATACTAAATCCCAACATCGGAGAACCTATTTTTCAGAGTTTGAAGGAAGGATTAAAGTTTGTTTTTAATACCAGAGTAATTTTAGGAGCCATTACCTTAGATATGGTGGCAGTGCTTTTTGGGGGAGCAATAGCCTTATTGCCTATTTTTGCTCAAGATATTTTACATGTAGGTTCGCAAGGCTTTGGAGTATTAAGGGCTTCTCCAGCAATTGGATCTTTTATTACATTAATTGCAGTAGCTTATTTTCCGTTAAATAAAAATGCTGGTTTAAAATTATTGGGAGCTATTGCAGGATTCGGGTTATGCATCATTCTTTTTGGTTTATCAAGTTGGTTTTGGCTGTCGGTAGTTGCCCTGTTTTTTAGTGGTGTTTTTGATGGTGTTTCTGTGGTAATTAGGCAAACCATCTTGCAATTAAAAACGCCTGATAATATGCGAGGCAGAGTCTCATCAGTAAATTCTATTTTTGTAGGGTCTTCTAACGAACTTGGAGCTTTTGAAAGTGGTGTTGCCGCTAAACTAATGGGAACAGTTGCTTCTGTGGTTTTTGGTGGTAGCATGACGTTGTTGGTCGTACTTTTTACGAGTATTAAGTTTCCAAAACTTCGTAAACTCGATTTAGAAAAGGATTTGGTGGAGATGGGTGATTAGTGAGAGTAGCATACAAAAAGAAAACAAATTAACCACATAGACACATAGATTTACAGAGATAAAAGAGTAAAGTATAGTAACACAAAGGACTTTAATCCGCCTAAGGCGGATTAAGCTATCTGACACTTAAAACAACTTGTTTAGTAATAAAAACTATGTTTCTATGTGGTTGGAAGTGATTAAAGGTGGTTAAACCAATCCGTTAATCATTCAACTTTAGTACCGCTAAGAAAGCAGTTGGTGGAATTTCTACATTGCCAATTTGCTTCATCTTTTTCTTTCCTTCTTTTTGTTTTTCCAACAATTTACGTTTACGAGAAATATCACCACCATAACATTTTGCAGTAACATCTTTTCTTAAGGCAGAAAGCGATTCTCTGGCAATAATTTTAGCTCCAATGGCTGCTTGTATAGCAATATCGAACTGCTGACGTGGAATTAATTCTCTTAATTTCTTACAAATTTTCTTACCCAAATCATACGCATTGTCTTTATGTACCAATGCTGACAAAGCATCCACTTGATCACCATTAAGTAATAAATCCATTTTAACCAACTGCGATGGTCTAAATCCTATAGGATGATAATCGAAAGAGGCATATCCTCTTGAAATAGATTTTAATCTGTCATAAAAATCAAAAACAATCTCAGCTAACGGCACATTAAAATTTAGTTCCACCCTATCGGTAGTTAAATATACTTGATTGGTTAATTCTCCTCGTTTTTCAATACATAAGGTCATAATTGCTCCAACATATTCCGATTTGGTAATTACAGAAGCTTTAATATAAGGCTCTTCAATTCTATCTAATTTACTTGGATCGGGAAAATCTGATGGATTATTTACAATAACAGGAGTTTCTCTATCTTTAGTTAAATAAGCATTGTAAGATACGTTAGGAACAGTAGTAATCACATTCATATCAAACTCTCTGGCAAGCCTTTCTTGAATAATTTCCATATGCAACATCCCTAAGAAACCACAACGGAAGCCAAAACCAAGAGCAGCAGAAGACTCTGGTTCAAAAGTTAAGGAAGCATCATTTAACTGCAATTTTTCCATGGCATCACGCAAATCTTCAAACTCATCAGTATCTATAGGATAAATTCCTGCAAAAACCATAGGCTTCACATCTTCAAATCCTTGAATTGCAGGAGCTGGTCTATCAACAGTAATAATAGTATCCCCAACTTTAACTTCTTTAGCTACTTTAATTCCTGAAATTAAATAACCTACATCACCGGTTTTTATAACAGGTCTTGGAAATTGTTTTAGTCGAAGTGTACCAACTTCGTCAGCGTAATATTCTTTTCCGGTAGCTACAAATTTTACTTTATCGCCTTTTTTAATTTCACCGTTTTTCACTTTAAAATAAGCATAAATACCTCTATAAGAATCAAAAACAGAATCGAAAATTAATGCTTGAAAAGGAGCGTTAGGGTCACCTTGTGGAGCAGGAACACGTTTAATTACGGCTTCCAAAATCTCATCTACACCCATACCTGTTTTTCCACTAGCTGCAATAATATCATCTCTTTCACAACCAATTAAATCAATAATTTGATCTTTCACTTCTTCGGGCATGGCACTATCTAAGTCCATTTTATTAAGAATAGGAATGATTTCCAAGTCGTGCTCTAAAGCCAAATAAAGGTTAGAAATAGTTTGAGCTTGGATTCCTTGAGTAGCATCAACAATAAGTAAAGCTCCTTCGCAAGAAGCGATAGAACGAGAAACTTCGTAAGAAAAATCTACGTGACCAGGAGTATCAATAAGGTTTAACACATATTGTTCTCCTTCAAATGTATAATCCATTTGTATAGCATGACTTTTAATGGTAATCCCTCTTTCACGTTCCAAGTCCATATCATCAAGAGTTTGTTCTTGTAATTCTCTATCAGTAATGGTATTGGTTTTGTGTAAAAGACGATCTGCCAAGGTGCTTTTTCCATGGTCGATGTGAGCGATAATACAAAAGTTTCTGATATTCTTCATATACGATATTGCTTACTTTAATGATAAGGGTGCAAAATTAGTTTTTTTTAATTGTAAAATACGAAGGGAGTGTGATTTTAAATAAAAGCCATTAATCCCTAAAAGTGAGACTTTTTCAACTAAATAAGTCAAAACCTTATGCGGAAGCGAGAACAGCTACATAAATTTTACATCCCAACGCTTTTAAATCAGTTGCGCAAGCCTCTATAGTCGCTCCGGTTGTTATTACATCGTCAACAATTAACACTTTTTTATTTTTAAGTTTTTCGGGATGGTTGATACCAAAAATGGAATTTACATTTTCCCAACGGTCGTAACGAGTTTTTTTAGTTTGAGTTTGAGTATATACTTTTCTATAAACAGATGTGGTATCTAATTCAACATTCATAGTTTTAGAGAGTCCTTTAGCAATACACTCGCTTTGATTATAACCTCTTATTTTTTTCTTCTTAGGATGCAATGGAACCGGTATAATAACATCAATACCTTCATATAAAGGTGCTTTTTTTAGTTCATAACCATAAAGCGCTCCAACCAATTCACCAACTTCTTTGTTACCTTTATATTTTAGCTGATATAATAAATGTTGCACCTTACTCTTTTTACTAAACTTATAAAAAGCAGCAGCCATTTCTATTTGGATTCTTCCCCAAAATATTCTGCAAACATCATTATCTTGATGTAAATGAAAATTAGTTTTCGGTAAATTAAATTGACAAAAAGTACAAATAATATACTCTTGCTTAAATAGTGTATTACCACACGCAGCACACAATTTTGGGAATATTAAATTGAAAAAATCAGCAAACATGAGCTAGTAGCTTAAAATCAACACTAATCTACTAAAATCTGCACTAATAATGAAATTACAAATTCGATTTTTTCAAGAAATTGCATAATTTAAACAAGACTCTAGCTC
>CAMPHX010000136.1 GCA_946886085.1 uncultured Flavobacteriales bacterium
ATAAAACATAAAACATGTCAACAATCGTAGGTAAAATTTCACAAATTGTGGGTCCGGTAATTGATGTTAGTTTTGCTGATGCAGAAAAGCTTCCTAACATTATGGATGCTTTAGTAATCACAAAAAGTAACGGACAAAAAGTAATCTTAGAATGTCAGCAACATATCGGAGAAGATGCTATTAGAGCAATCTCTATGGATGCAACTGACGGACTAAGCAGAGGAATGGAAGTAACTTCATTAAACTCTCCTATTTTAATGCCTAAAGGCGAACAAATTAGAGGAAGATTATTTAATGTTGTTGGTGATGCTATTGATGGTATTGGTGACGTTCCTAAAGCAGATGGAAATCCAATTCACAGAAAACCACCTAAATTTGAGGAATTATCTACATCAACCGAAGTATTGTTGACAGGTATTAAAGTAATTGACCTTATTGAGCCTTATTCTAAAGGTGGTAAAATTGGTTTGTTTGGTGGTGCCGGTGTTGGTAAAACAGTTCTTATTATGGAATTGATTAACAACATTGCTAAAGGACACTCAGGACTTTCTGTATTTGCCGGTGTTGGTGAAAGAACAAGAGAAGGAAATGACCTTTTAAGAGAGATGATTGAATCTGGTGTTATCAAATATGGTGACGAATTTAAACACTCTATGGAAGAAGGTGGATGGGATTTAAGTAAAGTAGATAAAGAAGGTTTAGCAGAATCTATGGCAACATTGGTTTTTGGACAAATGAACGAGCCACCAGGAGCAAGAGCAAGAGTTGCACTTTCAGGGTTAACATTAGCTGAATATTTTAGAGATGGTGAAGGAGATGGAAAAGGAAAAGATATCTTATTCTTTATCGATAATATCTTTAGATTTACGCAAGCTGGTTCTGAAGTATCTGCACTTTTAGGTCGTATGCCTTCTGCAGTAGGTTACCAACCAACATTAGCTTCTGAAATGGGTGCGATGCAAGAGCGTATTACTTCTACAAAATCAGGATCTATTACATCTGTACAAGCGGTTTATGTACCTGCAGATGATTTAACTGACCCTGCTCCTGCAACTACTTTCTCTCACTTAGATGCTACTACAGTACTTTCAAGAAAAATTGCTGAGCTAGGAATTTATCCTGCGGTAGACCCATTGGATTCTACTTCTAGAATTTTAACTCCGGATATCGTTGGAAAAGCTCACTATGATTGTGCTCAAAGAGTAAAAGAAACATTACAAAGATATAAAGAACTTCAAGATATTATCGCCATCCTTGGTATGGACGAACTTTCTGAAGAAGATAAATTAATTGTACACAGAGCAAGAAGAGTTCAACGTTTCTTATCTCAACCTTTCCATGTTGCTGAGCAATTTACAGGTTTAAAAGGTGTGTTAGTTTCTTTAGAAGATACTATTAAAGGATTTAACATGATTATGGATGGAGAAGTAGATGAATATCCTGAAGCAGCTTTCAACCTTGTTGGTTCTATTGAAGAAGCCGTTGAAAAAGGTAAGAAAATGTTAGCTGAAGTATAATTAACTTTAAACTTAATAAACTATGCATTTAGAAATCATTACACCAGAAAAAAGTATCTTTAAAGGAGAAATAGACTCTGCTATTTTCCCTGGAACTGAAGGTTCTTTTGGTGTACTTCCTAATCACAGCCCTATTATCTCTACCTTAAAAAAAGGCGATATTAGTGTGATTGACGAAAATAAAAAATCAAATTTATTTGCGATTAATGGTGGAGTTGTTGAAGTTAGCAACAATAAAATTATTGTATTGGCAGAATAATTTAAACAGAAACCTTTATAAATAGAAAAAATCTCCTAAGAACTTAGGAGATTTTTTTTGCACTAACTAAACAAGAAGTTTATTACTAGGTGGGATTTACTGTTTTCTTATTCAATAACACAAAAGTATTCTTACCTCTAAAAAAAGGGTGTTAATTTCGAGTTAACAAAAGTTAAAAAGTGTTAAACATCAATTAAATAGAGAGTTTAAGAAGTACCTTTGTTGTAAATGAAGAGAAAGTACATTTATACATTAATCGGACTAATTACTTTTGCCTTGGTAGGACTTGTTGCTATCCAAATTTATTGGATAAACAATGCCATTACGCTAAGAGAAGAAGGTTTTAGAAACGATGTTACTAATGCCTTAATTACTGTTGCTCATAAAACCGAAAAAATTGAAACGTTCAACAGATTAAAATCTCATAAAAAAAGCCAAGAATTACTTAAGTTAAGAGCTAAAAACATAAGAAAATCTTTTAATGCTAATCAGAATTTAAATTACGATACTTCTACCACTTTTGAAGAAAATGGTATAAAGTATAAAATTAGCGAACGACAAAGACAAGAATCTGACAAATTACTTTATCAAAAATCTATTGAATCTTTTTCCGATAAAGGAAAATTTGGTTTTCAATTTAGTTTTGGTAGTAGCAATGTTCCACAAGAGACCGAAGGTATTAAAGATGATTTTCCAAAATTTAACGACTCTATTTTTAACTACAAAGAATACGAAAAATCGATGTTGATAGATGATATTCTTGAAAACCTTTATGAATTAAACAGACACAGAAACATAAAAGAAAGAGTTGCCGGAATTGATTTAGATTCGCTTATAAAAAACGAACTGGAAAATAGAGGAATTAGTACTAAATTTAAATACGGAATTTTTGATTATAATGGCAACGATGTAATTAATCACGATTCTTTAATTTATACTGAAGATATTAGGATGTCTGGCTATTGGACACAACTTTTTCCTAATGATATCTTTAGTACCCCTCACTTTTTAAGCATTTATTTTCCCAACAAAACAGGTTTTATCCTAAAATCTATGTGGATGTTACTACTCAGTTCTATCATATTATTATTAATTATTATTTGGGCATTTACATTTACCATTCAAACCATTTTTAAACAAAAGAAACTCTCCGAAGTAAAAAATGATTTTATCAATAACATGACGCATGAATTGAAGACTCCTATTTCTACTATATCATTAGCTTGCGAAGCTCTTAATGATGTCGATATTTGCAGTGATGGTAAAATAAAATCTAATTATGTAAACATTATTAATCAAGAAAATCAACGACTAGGTTTGTTGGTAGAAAGAGTTTTAAAAAGTGCCACTTGGGATAAAACCGATTTAAAACTAAACAGAGAAAGCTTTAACCTGCACGATGTAATTAAAAATGTTGCTGACAATATTAACATTCAAATTACATCTAAAAATGGTGTCATTTACCAAAAACTAAATGCAGAAAACCCTATATTAAAAGCAGATAAAGTACATATTACCAACCTTATATACAACTTATTGGATAACGCCAATAAATATTCGCCTAAAACCCCGGAAATTACAATAGAAACTAAAAATTTGAGAGAAGGAATTTTACTTTGTGTAAGTGATAAAGGAAGCGGAATTAAAAAAGAAAACCTGAGTAAGATTTTTGAAAAATTTTACAGAGTTCCTACAGGTGATGTACATAATGTGAAAGGTTTTGGATTAGGACTAAACTATGTGAAAGCCATTATAGATAAGCACCAAGGAGAAATAAAAGCAACAAGCGAATACGGGAAAGGCACTAAATTTCAAATTTACCTTCCTTTTGATATGAACCAAAATAATTAAATGATATGTCAGAAAAAATTAAATTATTACTAGCCGAAGATGATGTAAATCTAGGCAACTTATTATCCGATTTTTTAAAAGCCAAAGGTTATGAAGTAACACTTACCAATAATGGTGAAGAAGCTTTTTCTAACTTTATAAAAGGCAGCTACCAATTGTGCTTGTTAGATGTAATGATGCCCATAAAAGATGGTTTTACAACTGCTAAAGAAATCAGAAAAATAAACCAAAAAGTGCCTATTATTTTCCTTACGGCAAAATCTATGAAAGAAGATACCCTTAAAGGTTTTGAAGTAGGTGCTGATGATTATATTTCCAAACCATTTAGCATGGAAGAATTATTGGCCAGAATAAATGCTGTTTTAAGAAGAAGCCAAGAAGATAATGAAGCCCAAAATGAAACTTTTTTCACTATTGGCAATTATACTTTCGATTACCAAAAAAGACATCTAACCTACAAAGGAGAAATCACCAAACTTACTTCAAAAGAAAGTGATTTATTAAGGTTATTATGTCTAAACGAAAACAAAGTATTAGACAGAACCCATGCACTAAAAGCCATTTGGGAAGACGACAATTATTTTAATGCCCGAAGCATGGATGTTTATATCGCTAAACTAAGAAAACACCTTAACAAGGATGAAAACATAGAAATTATCAATGTACATGGAAAAGGATTTAGATTTGTAGTGCATAAGTAAATTTTGACTAAAAAAACCTAGCTCTTCATTTTTATTATTGCCGTTAACTTATTAACTTTGAGCAAAACTCAAAAAAGAAAAAGACATGTTAAAACCAACTATTGAAAAAGCACTTAACAACCAAATTAAAATTGAAGCAGAATCTTCTCAAGCTTATTTAGCTATGGCTTCGTGGGCAGAGACTAAAGGATTAGGTGGGACAGCTCAGTTTTTATACCAACATGCCGAAGAAGAAAGAATGCACATGCTAAAAATAGTTCAGTATGTAAACGAAAGAGGTGGAAAAGCCATTATTCCTGCTTTAGCAAAACCGGAATCTCAATACAAATCACTAAACCATTTGTTTCAAACATTGTTAGATCATGAAGTAAGCGTCTCTAATGATATTAATGATGTCGTTGAAATTTGTTTAACAGAAAAAGACTACACCACTCATAATTTTATGCAATGGTATGTTGCTGAACAAATTGAAGAAGAAGCATTAGCAAGAACCATCATGGATAAACTTCATTTGATTGGAGAAGACAAAGGTGGATTGTATCTATTTGATAGAGACATTGAAACGTTAACTGTACAAGCTTCTAACGCTCCGGCAAAATAAAGTTGTTAACATAGGTGAAAATGTTTTGTTAATAAATGGCTCAACAGAAATTCGTCAAACTGTTTTGTACTTATTACATTTACTCCCAAAATTTTTTAGACGTTTATTAACCATCAATATG
>CAMPHX010000137.1 GCA_946886085.1 uncultured Flavobacteriales bacterium
TATTTTCCGCAATGACACTCATAGTCTTTTACAGGACCAAAAATTCTTTCACAAAATAATCCATCTCTTTCCGGTTTATAGGTTCTGTAGTTGATGGTCTCTGGTTTTAATACTTCTCCACTTGATCTTTCTAAAATAAGTTCCGGAGAAGACAAACTGATAGTAATTCTCGAGAAATTACTGTTAGTGTTTTGTTCACGTTTAAAAGCCATGTTATATAGTTGTTTTTAGTTCAAAATAAATTAATTATCTAACGTTATGTTAAGAGCCAAACCTCTTAACTCATGTAATAATACATTAAACGATTCCGGAATACCAGGTTCTGGCATTGGATCTCCTTTAACGATTGCTTCATAAGCTTTAGCTCTTCCTTTAACATCATCAGATTTAATAGTTAACAATTCTTGAAGAATGTTTGCAGCTCCATAAGCTTCTATTGCCCAAACCTCCATTTCACCGAATCTTTGACCACCGAATTGTGCTTTACCACCTAATGGTTGTTGTGTGATTAATGAGTATGGTCCAATAGAACGAGCATGCATCTTATCGTCAATCATGTGTCCTAAACGTAGCATATAGATTACTCCAACTGTTGCCGGCTGATCAAAACGCTCTCCGGTTCCACCATCATAAAGGTAAGTTTTACCATATTGTGGTACTCCTGCCTCTATACAGTATTCGTTGATTTCTTCAACACTAATACCATCGAAAATTGGTGTAGCGAATTTCTTTCCTAATTTTTGACCTGCCCATCCGAGAACGGTTTCATATACCTGACCTAAGTTCATCCTAGATGGTACACCAAGTGGATTAAGAACGATATCTACAGGCGTTCCGTCTTCTAAGAAAGGCATATCTTCTTCTCTAACAATGTTAGCAACAATACCTTTATTTCCATGACGTCCAGCCATTTTATCTCCAACTTTTAGTTTTCTTTTCTTAGCCAAGTAAACTTTTGCCAATTTCAAAATACCAGTTGGTAATTCATCTCCAACAGAAATAGCGTATTTCTTACGTTTAAATTTACCTAAGATTTCGTTAACTTTAATGTTGTAGTTGTTTAAGATTTGTTTGATTAAGTCGTTTAACTCATCACTTGTAGTCCAGTTTTTAGAATCTACAAATACAAAATCATCTACTTTTTCTAATACTTTAATGGTAAATTTAGTTCCTTTAGGAATAATTACTTCATTATAGTAATTTACAACTCCCTGACTAGTTTTGTTATTTACAACTGCATAAAGTTTGTCAATTAATACTTTTTTAAGTGCTGCAACTTCTCTATTATATTCTTCATCAAGTTGCTCTAAAATTGCTTTCTCTTCTGCTCTACTTTTTCTGTCTTTAATAGCTCTTTCAAAAAGTTTTTTATCAATTACAACACCTTTTACAGATGGTTTAACTTTTAATGAAGCGTCTTTAACATCACCGGCTTTATCTCCAAAGATAGCTCTTAATAACTTCTCTTCAGGAGTTGGGTCTGTTTCTCCTTTAGGTGTAATCTTACCAATTAAGATATCGCCTTCTTTCACTTCAGCACCAATTCTAATCATACCGTTTTCATCCAAATCTTTGGTAGCATCTTCGCTAACATTAGGAATATCTGCGGTTAATTCTTCTTCACCTCTTTTGGTATCTCTAACTTCAAGAGAAAACTCTTCAATATGTACAGAAGTAAATAAATCTTCTTTTACAACTTTTTCTGAGATTACAATCGCATCCTCAAAGTTATACCCTTTCCAAGGCATGAACGCTACTTTTAAGTTTCTACCTAAAGCAAGCTCTCCTTTTTCGGTTGCATAACCTTCGCAAAGTACTTGACCTTTTTTAACTTTATCACCTTTTCTTACAATTGGTGTTAAGTTTAAGCAAGTGTTTTGGTTGGTTTTCTTAAATGTATATAATTCATAAGTTACAGAATCCCCATCAAAACTCACTAATTGATCTTCTTCAGAACGATTATATTTAATGGTAATGTTTTTTGCATCAACATATTCTACAACACCATCTGCTTCAGCATTAATAAGAACTCTAGAATCTTGAGCTACTCTAGCTTCTAATCCTGTTCCTACAATTGGAGCTTCCGGTCTTAATAATGGAACTGCTTGACGCATCATATTAGATCCCATCAATGCACGGTTGGCATCATCATTTTCTAAGAAAGGAATTAATGATGCAGCAATAGATGCAATTTGGTTAGGGGCAACATCCATTAAAGAGATATTTTCCGGCTCTGTTAATGGGAAATCGCCATCTAATCTTGATTTTACTTTATCCGTTAAGAATTGACCTTTATCATCTATCTGAGCATTTGCTTGAGCGATAACTTTTTTATCTTCTTCTTCGGCACTTAAATAAACTACTTCTTTTTTAAAGTTTACCTTCCCATCTTCAACGTGTCTGTAAGGAGTTTCAATAAATCCTAGTTTATTCACTTTTGCGTAAACACAAAGAGATGAAATCAAACCAATATTTGGTCCCTCAGGCGTTTCAATAGGACAAAGTCTTCCGTAATGAGTATAGTGAACATCACGTACCTCAAAACCGGCTCTTTCTCTAGAAAGACCTCCTGGTCCCAATGCAGACATTCTCCTTTTATGAGTAATCTCAGATAATGGATTGGTTTGATCCATAAATTGAGATAATTGGTTAGTACCAAAAAATGAATTAATTACTGATGAAAGTGTTTTGGCATTAATCAAATCTGAAGGCGTAAATACTTCATTATCTCTAACATTCATTCTTTCTCTAATGGTTCTTGCCATTCTAGAAAGACCTACACCAAATTGATTATGTAATTGCTCTCCAACAGTTCTAACTCTTCTGTTACTTAAGTGATCGATATCATCAACGATAGTTTTAGAGTTAATTAACTCAATAAGGTATTTAATAATAGATATAATATCTTCTCTTGTTAATACTCTTACATCATCAGCGATATCTAAACCAAGTTTTTTGTTAATTCTAAATCTACCTACTTCTCCTAAATCATATCTAGTTTCAGAGAAGAATAATTTATCAATAACACCTCTAGCTGTTTCAACATCTGGTGGTTCAGCATTTCTAAGCTGACGATAAATGTGTTCTACCGCTTCTTTTTCTGAGTTAGAAGGATCTTTTTGTAAGGTATTGTATATAATTGCAAAATCAGATGAATTTACATCTTCTTTATGTAGAATAATAGTTTTAGATCCTGATTCTATAATTTCATCGATATGTTCTTTTTCAATGATAGTTTCACGATCAATAATTACTTCATTTCTTTCGATAGAAACCACCTCACCTGTATCTTCGTCAACAAAATCTTCAACCCATGTTTTAAGCACACGAGCGGCTAATTTTCTACCAATAACTTTTTTCAATCCGGATTTGCTAACTTTAACTTCATCCGCTAAATCAAAAAGTTCTAAAATTTCTTTATCTGTTTCAAAGCCTATAGCTCTAAAAAGAGTTGTTACCGGTAATTTTTTCTTACGGTCAATGTAAGCATACATTACGTTATTAATATCAGTAGCAAATTCTATCCAAGAACCTCTAAAAGGGATAATTCTAGCAGAATATAATTTAGTACCATTAGCATGTTTGCTTTGACCAAAGAAGACACCCGGTGAACGGTGTAATTGTGATACGATAACTCTTTCAGCACCGTTAATCACAAAAGTTCCTTTAGGAGTCATATATGGGATAGTTCCCAAATATACATCCTGTACAATAGTTTCAAAATCCTCATGCTCGGGATCTGTACAATACAATTTAAGTTTTGCTTTTAAAGGCACACTGTAAGTTAACCCTCTTTCAATACATTCTTCAATAGCATATCTTGGGGGATCTATAAAGTAATCCAAGAATTCTAGTACAAACTGATTACGAGCATCTGTAATTGGAAAGTTTTCACTGAAAACTTTAAACAATCCTTCTGAGGCTCTATTTTCAGGAGTAGTATCTAATTGAAAATAAGATTGAAATGATTTAATTTGAATATCTAAGAAATCCGGATATTCTAATTGATTTTTGGTTGAGGCGAAATTAATTCGAGAATTTTCCACCTTTTTATCTAATGTATTGTTCATTAGTAGTTTTGAGTTTAGTTTGTTTAAATAATACTTTTATTCTTTAACTAGCGAGACTTACTTTTAAGTACACTAATTTTCTCAAAATGACATTAATTCACTTTGAGACAAACACTATAACTCCTTGTAAATCAACAAATAGATTGCTATTCGTCTCAGTTTTCTATTTACAGAGGTTTATAAAGCAAAAGAGGCTTAGGTAATTTACCCTTAAAAATAAGGGTAAATACCTAAACCTAAATTGGGTTTGTATCCGTTAAATTACTTAACTTCTACTTCAGCTCCAGCCTCTTCTAATTGAGTTTTAAGAGCAGTTGCTTCGTCTTTAGAAACACCTTCTTTTAATGGTTTTGGTGCTCCATCAACTAATTCCTTAGCTTCTTTAAGACCTAAACCTGTTAGTTCCTTAACTAATTTAACTACTGCTAATTTAGAAGCACCACCTGATTTAAGAATTACATCGAATTCAGATTTTTCTTCAGCAGCAGCAGCGTCTCCACCACCAGCAGCAGGACCCGCAACAGCTACAGCTGCAGCAGCAGGTTCAATACCATATTCATCTTTAAGTATGTTAGCTAATTCGTTCACATCTTTTACAGTTAAGTTTACTAACTCATCTGCAAGTTTTTTTAAATCTGCCATTTTTGTTTTATTTTAGAAATTTAAATTAATATTAATTGTTTGTTTTTAATTATTTATTCAGAACGTTCTGATAAAGTTTTTACTATACCTGCCAGTTTACCACCACTTGATTTAAGTGCAGATACAACATTCTTAGCCGGAGATTGAAGTAATGCAACAATATCACCGATAAGTTCTTCTTTAGATTTAATGCTTACTAATGCATCTAAATTCTCATCGCCAACATAAATCGCTTCTTCAATATAAGCTCCCTTCAATAATGGTTTATCACTTTTTTTACGGAATTCTTTAATGATTTTGGCAGGTGCATTACCTACTTCTGAAAACATTATAGA
>CAMPHX010000138.1 GCA_946886085.1 uncultured Flavobacteriales bacterium
AAATTACAGGCTTATTATTGTTGGTTTTTTCTGTCTTTTTATTATTGGCATTTTCATCCTACCTATTCACCTGGAAAGCCGACCAAAATTTAATTATAAACCACTGGGATAATCCTGACATTCAAGCTGAAAACTGGTTAGGTAAATTAGGTGCTTATGCGGCACATCAATTTATTTTTAATGCATTCGGAATAGCTTCATTTTTATTTTGCTTTTTGTTTTTTATTGTAGGATTTAAAGCACTTTTCAAAATAAAACTGGTTCCATTTAATAAGGCTTTTGCTTATTCTTTGTTTACTATTGTTTGGTTGTCAGTAGTTATGGCGTATGTGCTTAAAAGCTACCCCATTTTAGGAGGAACTTTTGGATTTCAATCTACTGTTTGGCTTACCAGTATTGTAGGAAGTGTTGGTGTAGGTTTACTTTTATTCCTTTCATTATTAATATTTATTGTCCTAAATTTTAATGTTTCGTTTAAACTTCCTCAATTGGAAAAAATTATGGAAGATGATTTGGAGGAAGAAGAACCTGTTTCGGACGAAATAGACTTGATACATGAAGCTGCTTTAAACGAAATGGAAGAAGATAATAATGAAGAAGAAGCGACTACTGTTAGTTTAGATGAAGCTCCTGAAGAACTTCCTGAAATTGAAGAAGAGGAGACAGAAAGTATTTCTCTTTCAACAGACATTCCTGAAACTGAAGAGAAAAAAGAAGGAGAGGTAGAATTTTCTGTTGAAGAAGCTAAGCCAGACGAAAAAACCCTTTCGGAAGAAGAACTTAACCAAAAAGCTAAAGATTTTGGCGAATATGACCCAACACTTGATTTAGCATCATTTAAAATGCCTCCAATTGAGTTGCTAAAAGATTTTGGAACAAGTCAGCAAACAGTAACTAAAGAAGAATTAGAAGCCAACAAAAATAAAATTTTAGAAACACTTTCTAACTACAATATTGAAATAACCAGTATAAAAGCTACTATTGGTCCAACGGTTACACTTTACGAAATTATCCCTGCTCCTGGCATTAGAATTTCTAAAATTAAAAATTTAGAAGATGATATTGCGCTTAGTTTGGCAGCATTAGGAATTAGAATTATTGCTCCAATTCCGGGTAAAGGAACTATTGGTATTGAGGTACCTAACCAAAATCCTGAAATTGTTTCCATGCGTTTGGCAATTGCTTCAGATAGATTTCAAAATGCTAAAATGGAGCTTCCTGTAGTGATGGGAAAAACCATTACCAACGAAAATTTTGTTTTCGATTTGGCTAAAATGCCTCACTTACTTATGGCTGGTGCTACCGGACAAGGAAAGTCGGTTGGGTTGAATGCTGTTTTAACTTCTTTATTATATAAAAAACATCCATCGCAATTGAAGTTTGTTTTGGTAGATCCTAAAAAAGTAGAGCTTACGCTTTACAACAAAATAGAACGCCATTATTTAGCAAAATTACCCGATACAGAAGAAGCAATTATTACTGATAATCAGAAAGTAATTAATACACTAAACTCGTTGTGTATTGAAATGGATAATCGCTATGAATTACTTAAAAATGCTCAAGTAAGAAATATTGTGGAATACAACAGTAAGTTTATTGCTCGAAAACTAAATCCAAATGACGGACACCAATTTTTACCTTACATCGTATTGGTTATTGACGAGTTTGCCGACTTAATAATGACAGCCGGTAAAGAAGTAGAAACACCAATTGCTCGTTTAGCACAGTTAGCAAGAGCTATAGGAATTCATTTAATTATTGCCACACAACGACCTTCCGCCAATATTATAACCGGTATTATTAAAGCTAATTTCCCCGGAAGAATTGCTTTTAGAGTAACTTCTGGAATTGACTCTAGAACGATTTTAGATTCTAGTGGAGCAGATCAATTAATCGGACGGGGAGATATGCTTATTTCTCAAGGAAATGATTTAACACGTGTACAATGTGCTTTTGTAGATACTCCCGAAGTAGAAAGAATATGTGACTTTATTGGTGAACAAAGAGGTTATCCGGAAGTATTTACACTTCCAGAATATGTTGGAGAATCTTCATCAGGTGGTTCAGGAACTTTTGATAGTGATGATAAAGATGATTTATTTGATGATGCTGCCAGAATAATTGTGCAACACCAACAAGGTTCGGCTTCATTGTTGCAACGAAAAATGAAAATTGGATACAACCGTGCAGGAAGACTTATAGACCAATTAGAAGAAGCGGGAATCATCGGTCCTTTTGAAGGAAGTAAAGCCCGACAAGTATTAATGTCCGATATGAATGCTTTGGAACAGTTTTTGAAAGGTAGTGAAAGTGAAAACACATAAAAATTAATTACATTTGATTAAATTCAAAAAAATCAATAATCTAACTATAACATTATGATCAAAAAATTATCCCTACTATTATTAAGCTTAACCATAACTATTGGCATTTTTGCTCAAGATGATGCTAAAGCCAAAGCCATTTTAGATAAATTAAGTGAGAAAACTAAAAAATATACTTCCATTAAAACTACGTTTGAATACCACATTCATAACAAAACGGAAGGAATAGATGAAAAACAAACAGGAAGCTTGCAAACAAAAGGAGATAAGTATTATTTATCTATTAAAGGACAAGATGTTTTTTCTGATGGTAAAAGCGTTTATACCTTGCTAAAAGACGCTGAAGAGGTGCATATTAATTCTATTCCTGATGAAAGTGAAGAAGATGCGATAAGTCCTTCAACTATCTTTACTTTGTACGAAAAAGGATTCAAATATAAATATGCTAAAGAAGAAGGTGGAAACGATGTTATCAACTTATACCCTAACAAACCTGAAGAAAAATCTTTTCACAGAGTGGAGCTATACATTAACAAAGCTAAAGGAGAAATCTCTAAAGTAATAGTTTATGGTAAAGATGGTACCAACATGACTTATACCATTAAAACCTTTACACCAAATGTTACCATTCCTGATGCTACTTTTACTTTCGATAAAGCAAAGTATGCTAACTATGATGTTATTGATTTAAGGTAATCGTTAATTCATTACAAACCTGACAGGATTCAAAAACCTGTTAGGTTTACTCTTTAATAGCTTTCTCATACCCTTCATCCACCAATAACTGTTTACTTTCGGCTGCAGCAACTGCTAATTCATCGCAGTGTTCATTATATAAATTTCCTGCATGTCCTTTTACCCAATGAAATTTCACATGATGCTTAGGATAAATTTTTAGAAATCGTTGCCACAAATCCACATTTTTCTTGCCTTTAAACCCTTTTTTTTGCCAACCAAATACCCAACCTTTTTCTACCGCATCCACCACATATTTAGAATCAGAAAAAATTTCTACTTCGGCTTTTTCTACTTTTATAGCTTCCAACGCAACAATTACACTAAGTAATTCCATTCGGTTGTTGGTAGTGTTTCTAAAGCCTTCTGAGAGTTCTTTTTTGTGTTTTCCACTCATCATTACCACACCATAACCTCCATTGCCGGGATTTCCTTTGGCTGCTCCATCGGTGTATATGGTAATCTTTGGCATGTTTATAATCCTGCGTTACTTCTAAATAATTTAACCGCTATTGCCAGTAAAATTACACCAAAAACTTTTCTTAGCACATTTATTCCTCCTTGACCTAAAATTCGTTCTATAAACTTAGAAGATTTTAAAACAATATAGACCAAAATAATGTTTACCACTATGGCAACAATTATGTTCTGAACAGCATATTCAGCTCTTAATGAAAGTAAAGAGGTCATTGTCCCAGCACCGGCAATTAATGGAAATGCAATAGGGACGATAGATGCAGTGCTTTTTCCTTCATTATTTTCATCTTTGTATAAACGTATGCCCAAAATCATCTCCAACGCTAAAAAGAAGATAATAAACGAACCCGCAATAGCAAAGGAACTTACATCAATACCTATCAATCCTAAAATAGATTCTCCAACAAACAAAAACAAGATCATTAACACCAACGAAACTAAACTGGCTTTTTCCGATTGAATATGTCCGGTTTTCTGACGTAAATCAATGATAATTGGCACAGAACCAACAATATCAATTACTGCAAAAAGAATCATGGTTGCCGTAGCAATTTCTTTAAAATTAAAATAGCTAAATAACATAAAATTAAATCATTAGATTGTTTGACAAAAAGTCGGCAAAAGTAAGCTTAACACTTAAATAAAAAGCGTGTTTTTTTATAAGAACATTGTTAAGATTTAGTTAAACTTTTTAACTCCTAAAATGCTCCAACTAATAACTTACTACTTTCAGTTTCTCATCATCTAACCTAACTCTAAGCCATTTTTGAAGTGAATTTTTCTTTGCCTGTCTGGTTCCAGCATCTAAATTAGTATTCCACCTTACTAAAACAGTGGTAGAAGTATCTTGTTTTTTATTAAAATTGGTATAAACCGTTTTGCCTACTTCCATTCCTATCACATCTTCGTATTGCATTTTTACTTCTTTAGATAATGATGTAAAAGGAATATTACTAAAGCCCATCTTATTAATTTCGTTTTCTAGCAATTTTATTTTTTCATCCTTATCTTCTATAGTTTCTTGATTTTTTTTGTAAAGCTCTTCAATAATTCCCGACTTTACTTCAGAGGTAAGTCTGCTTGCTAATTCATTTGAATTATCTTCAGACTGATAAATCTTTAACTCGGCATTTTTTAAATTATAACTCAACATTTTTTTTGTTAACATTTCTTTAGTTTGCCCAGAAATAGGTTTCCCTATTAAATAAACCTCAATTAAAGGATTACCCCCTTCAGTAGTATAATGTACTTTTTTATTAATCACTTCACTTTCTGCAAATTCAAAATTTTCTGCAATAAAATTTTCTGCACTACTTTTAAAAATACTTTCTTGAATAGATTGCCAAAAAGTATAAGAGCTAGGCAAAAATATTATTAGTGTAAAAATCCAAATAAATCGCGTTACTTTTTTTTGTTTGGCTTTATCAATATAAGAGGTAAGTGGAAACTTTAAGTATTTAACAATTAGCC
>CAMPHX010000139.1 GCA_946886085.1 uncultured Flavobacteriales bacterium
GTTTAACATTAATAGATTTTATTGTTTTTGCTTCATTTATCTTTTTTGGATTAGGTATTTTATTTTATTTAAGAGGAGATAAAATTCAAAAAATTATTACAGAAAAATCTCAAACAGTTGATGTAAGGTCGGCAAGTATTATCGATTTGGTTTATACTTTTATATTATTTGTGTTCAAGGAATGGAGTAACATACCTATGAGTACAACATGGATATTTTTAGGATTACTTGGAGGTAGAGAATTAGCTATGTTATTATCTAAAAGTACTGATGCAGATAAAACTTTATTGGGAACGGTAAAAATGATTTTTAAAGATTTAGGATATGCCACTTTAGGGTTAATTATTTCTGTAATGTTGGCAATTGCGGTAAACGAAAACATTCAACAAGAATTGGTAGTATATTTTGGTTGGTAAAATAAATTAACTTTTTAGCAAAGAAACAAAGAGATGGAAATTTCATTTATAGATTCATTAAGAATTATTGGAGCATTAGGCTTGTTTATTTTTGGTATTAAAACCATGAGCGAAAGCGTCCAAAAATCTTTTGGTTCGTTTTTAAAGCAACTATTTAACTTAATGACTAAAAACCGTTTTTTGGGTATAATTGCCGGTTTTATTATTACGTCATTAATTTTTTCATCATCATCTACCACAGTAATGGCAGTAAGTTTTGTAAATACAGGACTTATTACTCTTGCCGAATCGGTTAGTATAATGCTTGGAGCAAATATTGGAACAACAGTAATTTCTTGGTTAGTTTCTATTTTTGGTTTTAATGCCGATTTTTCTTTCATATACTTAATCATATTTGCCATTGGAACACCATTAATTTTTTCAGGAAAAAACAAACTAAAATATATTGGTGAGCTTATTTTCGGATTAGCACTATTGTTTTTAGGACTTTCTGAACTTATCAATAGTGTACCTAATTTAAATGGTGTTGATACGGTTTTCTCTTCATTTCAAGAAACATCTTTAGGGTTTTTTAGCAATGTGTTTTTTGTATTAATAGGTGTTTTTCTAACCTTAATTTTGCAATCATCTAGTGCGTCAATTGTGCTTACGCAAGTGCTTTGTTTTAACGGTATTATTTCTTTTGAAGTAGCTATTCCTTTAGTGTTAGGCCAAAATTTTGGAAGAACTATTAACACCGAAATTGCTTCAGTTTCAGGTAATGTGTTTGCCAAACGTTCCGCTCGTATTCACTCATTGGTAAATATTTTCGGATTAATATGGATGGTAATTGCTCTTTCAGCTTTCCCAATAGTAGATATGTTAGATAACATTACAACCAACTTTTTCCATACAGATTCTATTTATGCTTCTTTGGGAGCTCCAATAGGTATTGCCTTATTTCATTCTGGATATAATATTGTAAATGTTGCCATAATGGTTTGGTTTATCCCTCAATTAGTAAGATTAGCTACTAAAACAATTAAATCTAGAGGAGAAACGGATGAAGAATTCAGACTAGAACATATCAGCACAGGTATAATGGCTACGCCTGAAATGTCTATAGTTGAAGCTCAAAAAGAAATAGCTAAGTTTGGTAAGTTAACCCACCGAATGAAAGAGCACACAGCTAATTTATTACTAGAGCAAAATCCTAAAAATGTTTACAAATTGCTCGAAAAGATTAAAAAATATGAAGATATAACAGATGATATAGAGAGAGATGTTGCCGATTATTTAGCTAAGATTTCACAACGAGAAATGAGTGAAGAATCTTCTATTCAGATTAGGGGAATGTTGAGTATAATTGGAGATTTAGAACGAATTGGTGATATTTTTTATCAGATATCTAAAGTGTTGGAGAGAAAATTTGAGGAAAAAATTTGGTTTACTCCTGATCAAAGAAAAAACATTGTAGAAATGTTTGGAATTTTGGATGAAACGTTAGTGGTAATGAATAAAAACCTTAAAACTAACTACGCTTTAGTGACTAAAAAAGAGGCGGTTGAAGCTGAACAAAAACTTAATGCGTTTAGAAAGAAATTACGAAAAGAACATTTCAAAAATGTAGAACAAGGAGCATATAATTTTAAAAATGCTGCTATCTACAACGATATATTTAACTCTCTAGAAAAAGTAGGAGACCATGTTATTAACGTAACAGAAGGAGTTGTAGGAGAGATATAAGTTCGTTATTAGTTAACTGTTAATCGAAAATAGGCTTCGTATTGTTGGTAAGTTCCCTTTTTGAAAGGGGGTAGGGGGGTAAAAGAAAAATTTTGAGGTTTGATATTAGATTGTGAACTGATAAACTGTGAACTGACAAACTTCTAAAAAATAAACACTTTACCTTTAATAACTCCTCAATTGGTCATTAATTAGTAATACATTTTTCAACTAATTTGGCTGATATGAACTATCTAGACATCATTATTGTTATTCCGTTAATTTGGGGTGCTTACAAAGGGTTTCGTAAAGGGTTTGTTATAGAAATAGCCTCTTTGGTAGCCTTGGTGTTAGGTGTTTGGGGAGGTATTAATTTTTCTTCTTATTCAGCTGAATATTTAGGTAAAGCATTTAATATTTCGTCAGAAATAATGCCTTTACTATCTTTTATAGTAACGTTTATAGCCATAGTAATTTTAGTTTTCTTTATTGCCAAAATGTTAGAAAGAGTGGTGAAAATGGTAGCGTTGGGTATAGTTAACAGAATTGCAGGAATGGTTTTCGGGATGATGAAATTTGGAATTATCATTAGTATAATTTTAAACTTGGTAAATACTATTGATAGCGAAGTTTCATTTATAGAAAGCGAAGTAAAATCAAAATCATTATTATACCAACCCTTAAGCAATTTTTCAGGGAAACTCTTCCCAAAGCTAAACGAAATTAAAGAGCAAACAGCTACTTGGAAAGATGATGTGGTGAATGAAATGATAGAATAAGACATAAAAAAAACGCTCAACTAATTGTTGAGCGTTTTTTGTTTTTTTCTTGCAGCCCGTAGGGGGATTATTCTTCTTTGATATTGCTGGTTTCAGGAGTTTTCAGGAGAAAACCGAAGCGTTGCAGAGGCGAAATTAACCAAGTAATAAGATAGATTCAGATAATTTTCTATGAGAAATTTGGGCATAAATCATAGTTGACGATATAGATTTGTGTCCTAATAATCGTTGAACTACCTCAATAGAAATACCAGCATCTAAAGATTGAACAGCAAAAGTATGTCTACCAACATGACAACTAACTTGATTTTTAATACCAGCCATAATTTTCATAGTTCTTAGGTGCTTATTCAAAGTCTGGTTACTAATTCTAGGAAATACATATTGTTCCCCTTTCTTATCTCCTTGGTACTTTAGAATGATCTTCTTAGCCATAGACGATAGAGGGAAATGTAATGCTCCTCTTGTCTTCTGTTGTTCCATTCTAATCCAAAGCAAACCATCAGTCGAATATTCAAGATTAGAACAACGTAGGTTCTGAAAATCACCATATCGTAATCCACATTGACATAAGAATTGAAAGTATTCTTTTGTTCTTGACAATGCAGGATATTCAGAAACATCTAGGGTTTCTAATTTCTTTAGTTGTTCTAGTGTTAAGTAACTTATGTTTTGCGTTTTATCGTGTTGCACTTTGTATCCTTCAAAAGGATTCTTTTCAATTAATTCAGCCCTCACAGCTTCATTTACAATTGCTTTGATTCGCTTAAGGTTAGTTACGGCACTAGAACGCATCATGGGACGCCCTAATGATTCTATTTGATGTGATAAGAGGTAGTTTTCAAATTCATTAATAAAATTTTTGGAAAGCTCACCCAACTGAATATTTATCCAGCCTTTTCTTACTAAAAAATCAAACAAATGATTTCTTGCTCTTAAATATTGATTAATACTAGACTGTCTGTAAACAGTTGTTTGTTGTCTTTTCTGTTCAACAGTCTGGTCATAATATTCAAGAAAGGACATCTCAGTACTTTTTACTTTAGTTCCAGTTATAACTTCTCGAATCATTTTCAAAGTAGGTTGAACAGAGCCTCTTTTTAAATCATCAAAAGCTGTATTGATTGCAAGATGAAATTCACCTATCTTTTGATTGCAATGAATATTATAATTTTTATTGGGGATGAATAAGTTATTGTTAAAATCCCAATCACATGGAGCAACCTTCATTCTAAGAGATAATTCAAGTTTAGTTCTTTTATAGAGAACCCTTGCATATACAGAGTATGCTTCTAATTCTTTTTTACCATACTGATGTAAGTATATTTTAACGGTTGGTCTTTTTTCTGGGAAATATCTCATAAGCTATTATCTATTTTTCTCGTTTTCTTCTAGTAGTTCTTTGATCTGAGACAAACGATAGAAATTAGCTTTTCCAGAGATACTTGAAGAAGTTAACTTTCCTTCTTTTCTAAGAATTAAGAAAGTGCTTTTCGAAAGGTTGGTAAGTTCGACTGCTTGGTTTTCAGTTATCCAGTCACCAAAAACTTTTTCTCTTTGGTACTTTGATTCTAGTACTTTAAAGAGTTGATCTAACTTATGTTCTAATATCCTAATATGTTCTACTATAATTTTCATATCTGCAAGTGTAGCAGTTTTATTTAACTCATCCGCTTCCATCATATCTAAAGTGTTTTAATACAAATTTTGCAGTAATTCTTTAATTATTTGAAGATTTGTGGAAATCGTTTTGAATTTGACTTAATATTTTTCCAGAGAATATTTAGTGAAGAAGAAGAAGAATTTCAGTCAACTCTAACTAAAGTTGTTATTTTAAATTAATGGAGATTACTTCAGATTCGATTCTGGATAGAAACTTGCTATTTAACCACTATCACATATCAGTTTAACACTGTTTATAGGTATTTAATGCAAATTGGCATATTCCATTTTGTGGAGGTTTGACAGACATCAGGTCGCTTTATTTTGAATATTTAAAGAAAAAAAAGAAGGATAACTTTTGTTAAAGTTGACTAAAGTTTTTTTAAGGAGAGAAAGTATTTTTCTGTTTTTTCTATAGC
>CAMPHX010000140.1 GCA_946886085.1 uncultured Flavobacteriales bacterium
CTTTTTCCTTGGCTAAACGTTCTTCTTCTTCTTTCTTTTTAGCTGCTTCCGCTTCTGCTTTGGCAATAGCTTCAGCTTCCGCCTTAGCTTTTGCTTCCGCTTCAGCTTTTTCCTTGGCTAAACGTTCTTCTTCTTCTTTCTTTTTAGCTGCTTCCGCTTCAGCTTTGGCAATAGCTTCAGCTTCTGCCTTAGCTTTTGCTTCTGCTTCTAACCGTTCGGCTTCTTCTTTATTTTTTTGAGCTTCATCTATAAGTGCAAGTTTCTTTTTTGGTTCTTCTTTATCAGGAAACAGACTTGTTGCTTTTTGATATTCTTTTCTTGCATTATCAAAATCTTGAGCAAATAAAGCTTTATCACCAGCTTTCATAGCATCAGCATATTTAATCAAGTTAAGCTTTTCTTGTAATTTTCTTTCTTCTTGATTCTTTTTAAAATTTGCTAATTCCTGATTTAGTTTTTGAGCGATAGGAGCAGTGTAGCCCATATCCCAATCTAATTCTCTCATTTTTGGATCGTAAATAGCCTTTCCAATTGGTTTTTCAAGAAAAGCAACATTTAAATCTTTGTGTTGTTGAAAAAGTGTCATTTCTACAAATAGATCATTAACACTATTTCTTTTATCTGGTGGAATTCCTTTAGTATTTACAATAATTTTCTTGGGAACAAAATTGGCTTTTTCATATAATACGATGTACTCTTTTTCATAATCAACCAACAATTCATATCTACCTTTTTTATCGGAAATTACATTATGAATGTAGTTGCCGTTTTCGGTAATTTTTATACTTACTCCTTCCATGGTACTTTCACTGTAATATTCAGAAACAATTCCGGAAAGCGCAATCTTTTGCTCATCCGGTGTTTGTGCTTGAACACTTGCTGTTAGCAGTATAAAAGTGATAAATATGGTATAAAAAAATTTCATTAAGTACTAGTTTGTTTTGCTTTGAACCCATTTTCTAGCATTAACAAATGCTTCTATCCAAGGCGTAACATCATCTGCTTTTTTATCTAAGGGATAAAAAGCTGTTTGCCAAGGGAAAATGGTTCTTTCTAAATGAGGCATCATTGCTAAGTGTCTTCCACAGTCAGAAACTATTCCGGCAGTATTATAATCAGAACCATTCGGATTTGCAGGATAATTAGCTGAACTGTATTTCATTGCAATATTATATTCTTTTTCGCTATCTTCAAAAATAAATTTTCCTTCACCATGAGCAACCCATATTCCAAGCTTAGCATCACTAAGTGTTGAAAGCATTACAGCGTTATTTTTAGGAATTTCTACATTTAAGTAAGCAGATTCAAATTTTCCTGATTCATTATGAGCCATAGCTTGTGTTTTTCCTTTGGAAGCAATTAGTCCCAATTCCATCATTAACTGACAACCATTACAAACACCTAAGCTTAGCGTATCTTCTCTTTTGTAGAAATTGTCTAATGCTTCTTTTGCTTTTGGATTGTATAAAAATGCTCCAGCCCACCCTTTAGCAGAACCCAATACATCTGAATTAGAAAATCCTCCCACAAAAACAATCATGTTTACATCACTTAAGTCTTCCTTTCCGGAAATTAAATCTGTCATGTGAATATCTTTAACATCAAAACCAGCTAAAAATAAGGAATATGCCATTTCTCTATCTCCGTTTACTCCTTTTTCTCTAATAATAGCAGCTTTAACTCCTGTTGCTGTTTTTCTGTCTTGAGCAATACCATAATCGGTTAGTTTACCTGTAAAATGAGTAGGGAAGGAGAAAGTAAGAATTTCTTTCTTATAATTTTCAAAGCGTTGTTTCGCTAACTCTTTTTTAGTTTGATTGCTATCTAATAAATAAGAAGTTTTAAACCAAACATCTCTCAATTCGTCAATATCTAACGAAAGTTGAGCTTCTTTTAATCGAATATTTAACTTTCTTTCGTTGGTAATGCTACCAATAATTGAAGCATGAATACCTTTTTTACCCAATTCAGAAACAATTTTATGTCCATCGTGATTAACCTGAATGATTACCCCCGGGTTTTCACTGAACAATATTTTAATCATTTCTGTTTCGTCAAAAGCATTTAAGTTAATGTTTAAACCACCTTTTTCGTTAGGAAAATTCATTTCTAACAAAGCAGTAATCAAGCCTCCCGCAGAAATATCATGTCCAGCCAGCACTTTATTTTCTTTAATTAGTTGTTGAAGCGTATTAAATGCATTAGAAAAATAAGTAGCATCGTTTACAGAAGGAACTGTTTTTCCTAATTTGTTGATTATTTGAGCAAATGAGGATCCGCCTAAATCTAATTTTTGGTTAGAGAAATCTATATAAACTAACACGGAGTTTTCGTCATTAACCAAACGAGGTTCAACAATCTGTCTGATATTATTTACAGCACCCGAAGCAGTAATAATAACAGTTCCAGGAGCATAAACTTTGTCGTTGTTAGGATATTTTTGAACCATAGAAAGCGAATCTTTTCCTGTAGGAATATTAATTCCTAACTCACAAGCAAAATCGCTAACCGCTTCGACAGCATCGTATAGGCGAGCATCTTCACCTTCATTTTTAGAAGGCCACATCCAGTTGGCACTTAAGGAAATAGATTTTAATCCGTTTTCTAATGGAGCCCAAACAATGTTAGTAAGGGCTTCAGCAATGGCTAATTTACTTCCACTTTTAGGATTAATCAAAGCAGGTACAGGAGCATGACCTAAAGCTGTTGCTATACCTTTTGCACCTTTAAAATCTAATGCTACAGCTCCCAAATTATTTAGAGGAAGTTGGATTTCACCAACAGTTTGTTGCTTAGCTACTTTTCCGGTAACAGAACGGTCAACTTTATTGGTTAACCAGTCTTTACAAGCAACAGCTTCTAATTGAAGTACTTGTTTGATGTAATCTTTTATTTTATTAGATTCGTAATCTATTCCTTGAAATTTTGAAGGTATGGTTTTGTCTTTAATAATGGTTTTTGGAGGCTTCCCAAACATATCTTCAATTTTTAAATTGATAGGATGTTCGTTGATTTTATTGTCCTCAAATTTAAACACATGGTCGCCTGTAATTTCTCCCACAACATAAATAGGAGCTCTTTCTCTTTTACAAATTTCTTCTAACAAGGCAACATTTTCAGCTTTAATTACTAATCCCATTCTTTCTTGTGACTCGTTTCCTACAATTTCTTTTGCAGAAAGGGTAGGATCTCCAACAGGTAATTTATGTAAATCGATGGTTCCTCCAACTTCTTCTACTAATTCAGAAAGACAGTTTAAATGTCCACCAGCACCATGATCGTGAATAGAAATAATAGGGTTGTTGCTTGATTCAGCAAAAGCTCTAATAGCATTAGAAACTCTTTTTTGCATTTCGGGATTAGAACGTTGAATAGCATTTAATTCTATTGCATTGCTGTATTCACCTGTTGCTACAGAAGAAACAGCACTTCCACCCATACCAATTCGGTAATTATCCCCACCTAAAACTACAATTTTATCTCCTTTTTTAGGAGTTTGTTTTTGAGCGTGGTCTTTTCTGGCATAGCCTATTCCTCCGGCAAGCATAATTACTTTATCGAAACCGAATTTTTTGCCATTTTCATTATGCTCAAAAGTTAATACAGAACCGTTGATTAGTGGTTGTCCGAATTTATTTCCAAAATCGGAAGCTCCATTGGATGCTTTTATAAGAATTTCTAAAGGAGATTGGTAAAGCCATTTTCTTTCGGCCATAGCATTTTCCCAATTTCTATCGTTTTCTAATCGAGAGTAGGAAGTCATGTAAACGGCAGTTCCAGCCATAGGCACACTTGCCTTTCCGCCAGCCATTCTATCTCTTATTTCTCCTCCGGAACCTGTTGCTGCACCATTAAAAGGTTCTACAGTAGTTGGAAAATTATGTGTTTCAGCTTTTAGAGATAAAACGGTATCAATTTCACAAGTTTCAAAAAAGTCAGCTTTATTTTGGGTCTTTGGAGCAAATTGCATGGCTTTTGGTCCTTGTACGAAGCTCACATTGTCTTTATAAGCAGAGATAATGGTATTAGGGTTTTGTTGGGATGTTTTTCTAATTAAGCTAAATAGTGAATGAGGTTTTTCTTTTCCGTCAATTACAAAAGTGCCATTAAATATTTTGTGGCGACAGTGTTCTGAGTTTACTTGAGAAAAACCAAACACTTCGCTATCGGTAAGTTTTCTATTGTTTCTTCTACTTACTTCTTCTAAATAAGTTACTTCATCATCATTTAATGCAAGTCCTTCTTCTCTATTGTATTTAGCAATATCATCAATATATTTAACCGGTTCAGGTTGAATATTTATGGTAAATAAGTGTTGGTTAAGTTCTTTGTATAACACCTGCAACATGCTATCGAAAGGAGTATTTTCATTGGCAACAATTAAAAACTCTTCCATGCGGCTAATTCCGATTATAGCCATATTTTGCGTAATTTCAACAGCATTGGTACTCCAAGGCGAAACCATTTCAGCTCTAGGTCCGATAAAAAAACCGGAAATACTAGTTTCATTGATTTTTTCTGCAGCTAATAACCAGTTCAGCTTTAAAATTTCTTGTTCATTTAGCTTATTAACATGTTCAATAGCTATAATGGTGTTGAATTTAGTTTTAAAAAATAAAATCATAAATAGGTATAAAATAGAAAGCGGCAAAGTTAAGAACTAACACAAATTGAGCTTGACTTGTTCGTGTTTTTTTTAAAAACATATCAACATTATTTTACTTTAACAAAAAACAAAAGAGGCTGATAATTTTATCAGCCTCTTTTTAATTATAGAAGTTGTTTTACTTTATACCAAAACCATAAAACTCTCTTCTTCCATTTTCATACATTCCTTCCATAAGTACACCATTGTTTTTATTGGTATTTAAAATAGTAACCAATACATCAAAAGAATTTACAGGTGTTTGATTTATTTTTGTGATAACATAACCTTGTCGAACGCCAACAC
>CAMPHX010000141.1 GCA_946886085.1 uncultured Flavobacteriales bacterium
CTGTTTATGAATTTCTTAACGATGCAACTAAAAAAATAGATGTTAAAAATTTCTCAAAACACGAAGGTTTTAATGGTGTTGAGTGTAATTTGAATGCCGTTTATAAAAATAAAAATGGAGAGCTTTATTTTGGAACTATCAACGGTGTTTATATTTATAATGAAGAATATGATATCAAAAATACACAACCACCAATCCTATCACTCAATACTATTAAACTCAATTTTGAAGATGTAGATTGGAGTACTTTTGGCGAAGTAGAAAATAAACTTCCTAAAAACCTTTCTCTAACCTATGTAAACAACAACCTTATTTTTGAATATGTTGGCGTTTCGTTAACCAATCCTGAACAGGTGGTTTATCAGTACAAGCTAGAAGGATTAGACAATAATTGGCTGCCAACAACCACCGACCAAAAAGCAGTTTATACCGCCATTCCTCCAGGAGATTATACTTTTATGCTTAAAGCCAAAAATGCCGATGGTATTTGGATAGAAGAACCGCTAACTTTTTCTTTTTCAATAACTCCACCTTGGTGGCAAACCACTTGGTTTTATGTAATAGCTGTTTTTACTGTTCTTTTAAGTTTCTATTTTATAATGGATTACCGCACCAAAAAACTAAAAAAAGAACAACAAATTCTAACACAAAAAGTAGATGAAAGAACTAAAGAGCTGCGTGAGGAGAAAGAAAAAGTAGAGCAAATAAACTCTAAATTAGAAACACAAAAGAAAATTATTGAAATCGCTAATAAAAACATTACCGACAGTATCAATTACGCTAAAAAAATTCAGGAAGCCATTTTACCTAAAGCCACTAAACTGGAAAAAATAATAGATTTTATCTCTATTTTGTTTGTACCTAAAGATGTGGTAAGTGGCGATTTCTATTGGTTTGAAAAAATGGGTAAAAAGATTGTTCTTGCTGCGGCAGATTGTACCGGACATGGAGTTCCTGGAGCTTTTATGAGCATGATAGGCATCAACAACCTTAACCAAATTGTGTTAGAAAACAAAACTACTGAGCCAGATACTATCCTTAAAGAACTCAATAACTCCATTAAGAAAGCCTTAAAGCAAGATGATAAAGATAGCGAAAGTAAAGATGGTATGGACATCGCACTGACTTGTATCGATTATGAAACCAATACCTTAACCTATTCCGGTGCTTTTCGTCCGTTGGTGTATATACGAAATAATGAATTGTTTGAGCTTAAAGGTTCTCGACAACCAATTGGTGGCAGTGCTCCAAACGATTTTGCTTACGATTTACATACTATTCCATTACAAAAAGGAGATGTTTTTTATTTATTTTCTGATGGTTACCCCGACCAATTTGGCGGACCTAAAGGAAAAAAACTGATGAATAAAAACCTTAAGGATAAATTTCTAGCCATACACCAAGAAAGTCCAGCTAAGCAAAAAGAAATACTTTTAACTGATTTTAATACTTGGAAAGGCGACAATGAACAAATTGACGATATTCTAATTATCGTGATTAAAATTTAACTCCTCTCCTTGCGTAGTACAACGAAGTTCGTCCAGCCTATAACCAACTCCTAATATTAACACTGGATCTCTGATCTACACTGCGTTTCGTCAGGGAAGAACAAGTCCTCTCCTTGCGTAGCAAAGCGGAGACAAGGAGTCCAGCCTAATAACCAACTCCTAATATTAATACTGGATCTCTTATCTACACTGCGTTTCGTCAGGAAAGAGCAACTCCTCTCCTTGCGTAGCGTAGCGAAGACAAGGAGTCCAGCCTAATAACCTACTCCTCAATATCAATACTGGATTCCCTGATCTACACTGCGTTTCATCAGGGAAAGCCCTCTCTCCTTGCGTAGCGAAGCGAAGACAAGGAGTCCAGCCTAATAACCAATATCTAACTTTTATGTCCTTAATTTGTGTAAAAAAAGAGAAGTGTAAAACAAACTTTAAAATCTAGTTCATTTCCTCTTGCTCATTATTATTATCTACCACACAAGGATAAATAAAATCACAACTTCTATAAATTAAAGCATCTAGCTCTAATAAAGAAGCCAATGCCAACTGACTATAATTTTGAGAGGCATTTCTAAACTGACCAGCTTCGGTTTGCCATAAAGTAGTAATCAATTCCATGCTTCCTTCGGTTGGATTAATCACTTCAAGGGCTTTTTTTACATTACCTGCTCCAGCATGATAAACATGCAACACCAACAACTTATACCAAATCTCGTTCTCGCTAATGGCAATGTTTCTTTCTGCCAACATTTTATTGGTTTCAGGAATACAAATGGTTTTTATTAACTGTGAAGCCGCCCAAGCAGATTTATCAAAATCCTCACGTTCATCAACATATCCATTCACTTTTAAGCCTATTTGGATGGCAACATTTTTCATTAACTGAAAAGAACCATAAGCACCAACAGAAGATTTTTGCAACTTATTCGGACTTTCTATCAACAAAATAGTTTGAGCATAAAACGGATCTACTCCATTTTTTTTGAATGCATCTATACCTTTTTCTATTATTGGCAACACACGTTGGAAATCATAAAAATATTTCTTGCCCGAAGTAAGAAAAATACGTGCATCAGCTGATAATCCGTAGTGAGTTCTAATACTATCTCTAATGGCATTTTTACGCTCTTCCTGAAGTTCATTCCATTCTTTAACAGCTACTTTAGTAATTATTTGTCTGCTAGCACCAATGTTCAACAAGGCAGAATCTTCATCCATTCTCATTAATGTTCTCCAAAAGGTAGGCTGAGCCAAGGTGTCCCATTTTTGTTCGTACAAGGATTTATTTTGTATAAAACGATAATTATTAAGTACGGCATTATCATTATTCTTAAAGCCAACAGCTTCAACAATATGATAATCTAAAAAAGTAGATTGAGCCAGCAGCCCAACATGGATAAATAATCCTAGAATAAGTGAGAGAAATGTTTGTTTGTTCATATGCATAAAACTACTACGCTAAGATAAGTATTTTGTTGTGTTTTTTAGCATTTTTTTACACACACTCTTGTTAATGGACTGATTAAATTCTGGTTGTAATAAAAAATATAGCAAATAAAATACTATTGACAAATGCTATTCTAATAATTCTTGCAATTATGACAGACAAATTCTGGATAGTATTAGGACTAGATAAATCACACAACATCTATTACATACATCTTATTAGGTTTTGTAGTTTTCTGAAGTTAATGTTGATGATTTAACCTAATCATTTTATCTTATCTCTTATATACCTACTTGATTAATTAAAGAAATTTTAATATATTTGTTAAACGTGATATATACATACACAACTTTTTTTACGGAGTTGCGGAAACAAATAGGTTAGGCAACATTTTAAAGAATAAAAATTGCCAATTACACAAAGACCTCTAGTATATTAAAAATACGGCTCAATGAGGTTATGTATCCCTTTTTATTATTTTGTCTTGTAAGCAAGATATTTTATTAAAAACTAATTAAATTATCTTTATCGCTTAGACAAAATTATTCCATCTCCTAAAAGATAAAATAAATACCATTGCACTTGTACACATACAAGCTACAAGGTTTAGTAAACAACTTAAAACTATTATTATGAAAACAGAAATTGCAATTTATGATACGCAAGAAAAAGCCATTAATGCCATTAAATTATTAGCTAAGAATGATTTTCCTATGCGTCACGTTTCATTATTAGGGAAAACAGATGTAACAGATGAAGATATTGAAATCCAATCATTAGAACCCGTTAAAAAAGCTCCTTTATTAGTAGGGGCAGGAGCAGGGGCAATTATTGGTTTGCTTTCTGGCATTGGAATTTTTGCAATTCCAGGTTTTGGTTTTTTATATGGTGCCGGAGCATTAATAGGAGCTATTGGAGGAATTGACTTAGGTATAATTACAGGTGGTATTGGTACAGTTTTACTAACTGCTGGAATAGATAAAGATAATGTTGTGAAATATAATAAACATTTAGACGAAGGAAAAATTCTGCTATTAGTAAATGGTCCTATAGAAGAAATAGAAAAAGCAAAAACCATTTTATAAACTGATAACACACATCTTAAATTTAGTAATTAACAAAACTATTAATACTCAAACACCACTTAACCTGAGTTTTTATACCTGAGATAAACCTCGGAATTAGATGGTGTGAAAATAGAAGGAGAAAAATAAAAATTAATAAATACAAGTATTAGACTTCAAGTAATGTAATGAAAATAAATATCTTTAAATTTAAAAAAATAAAAAATTATGAAATATACAGCAAAAGCAAATTGGAAAGGAGATTTAAAGGCAGGTAAAGGTACACTTACTACAGCAAGTGGCGTTTTAGATAATACAGATTATAGTTTTAAAACCCGCTTCGAAGGAAAAAAAGGTACAAACCCTGAAGAGTTATTATCGGTATCGCATGCAGGTTGTTTTACAATGGCGGTATGTTCTATATTAACTAAAAAAGAATTGTCTCCAACGAGTTTAAATACAGAAGTAACTTTAACAATGGAAGATTTAACTATCACAGCCATTCATCTTTCTATTACAGGAAAAGTAGAAGGTATTACAGCTGATGAGTTTACAGCTATTACAAAGGATGCTGAAAAAAATTGTATCATATCTAAAGCATTAAGCGTGCCTATTACTTCTGAAGCACATTTTGTAGTTTAAAATAATATTTTACTACTCTTTGAGACTCATTCAGAAAGAAAAATAACATACCCTAACAGGAGATTGCAATACTGAATCGATAGTGTTCAACTAAATATGTTTGTGCGTATAGTTAGCATCAATATTTAGTTGGGTATTTATACTTTTTGCCCTCTTTTAATACGTCTTAAAGTGTAATAATACGAACTAAGTTTTCTATTCACATTGTGAGAATTTACTTAAATCGAACAAGCACAATAC
>CAMPHX010000142.1 GCA_946886085.1 uncultured Flavobacteriales bacterium
TTAATACAACAACTAAACTATTTTTATTTAAAAATTTCTTCATCTCAATTATTGAAAATCTTTTTCATTTATAATTTTATTCTCTTTACTTGCAATGTATGTGTACAAAGCAGGAATTACATATAATGTTAATACTAATGATAAAAGTAATCCTCCAATAATTGCTAATCCCATAGGAATTCTACTGGTAGAAGAATCTCCTAACGCCAAGGCAATTGGTAAAGCTCCTAATACGGTAGATAAACTTGTCATTAAAATAGGTCTGAAACGTTGTGAAGCGGCTTCAAAAGCAGCTTGTTTTAACGACATTCCCGCATCTCTTTTCTGATTGGCAAATTCTACAATTAAAATTCCGTTTTTGGTAACAATACCAACTAACACAATCATTCCAATCTGACTAAATATATTGATAGTTTGTCCGAAAATCCACAAGGTTAAAACAGCACCTGCTAAAGCTAACGGAACGGTGAGCATGATGGTTAACGGGTCTCTAAAGCTTTCAAATTGAGCAGCCAATGTTAGGTAAACTAAAATTAATGCAAAAACAAAAATGATGAGTGTGCTGTCAGAGCTTTGGGCAAAATCGGAAGCAGTACCGGCTAATTCAGTACTAAAAGATTCATCTAAAACAACTGAAGCAATTCTTCGCATTTCATCAATTCCATCTCCCAAGGCAAAACCCGGAGCTAAATCGGCTTCTACTGTGGCTGAGGTATAACGGTTGTATCTTAATAATGATGGCGGACGACTAGTTAATTCAATATCTACCAAATTATCAAGGGTAACCATTTCACCATTTTTATTACGAACAGTGATGTTGTGCAAATCTAAAGGCTCATCTTTTTTGTCTTTTTTAGCTTCAGAAAGTACAAAATACTGTTTTCCGTCTTTGATAAAATAACCTAATCTTTCTTCATTTAAAAATGTTTGCAAGGTTTGAGCAATATCAGCTATGGTCACTCCCATTAAAGCAGCTTTATTTCTATTGATGGTTACTTTAATTTCCGGTTTATTAAATTTCAAATCTACTTGTGACATGGAGAAAACAGGACTATTCTGGACACTGTCCATAAAAACAGGCAAAGCAGCCTTTAGTCTTTCCAAATCGGGAGCTTGTAAAATAAACTGAACAGGCAATTTATTAAATCCACCACCACTGGTTTGTATGGTTGGGTCTTGAATGACAAACGATTTAGCAAAGGTGTGATTTTTTAAGATTTGGTTAATTTCTCCTGCCAATTGAGCTTGAGATTTTTTTCTTTCGGAAGGTTCTACCAACGTAATTCTTATAAAAGCAGAGTTAGCAGCAGTTGAAGCTCTAAAAGTTGGAGAAGTAACCCCTAATAAAAATGCTTTCTCAGGAATGGTATCCATAATTTTCATCAACTCATATTGATAAGCATCCATTGCTTCGTAAGAAGTCCCCTCCGGAGCAGTAGAGACAATACGCAATTGACTTTTGTCTTCCATTGGAGCTAATTCTGATTGCAATTGCGAACCAATAAAGAAAATACTGGATAACATCACTATAAAAATTGGAAATGCCAACCATCTTTTATCCATAAACTTGGTTAAAGAACTGGTATATTTTTCAGTACTCACGTTTACTATTTTACCAAAAGCACGCATCAAGGCATTTTCTCGTTTGCTTTTCTTTAACATTCTAGAACTCATCATTGGCGTTAGCGAAAGCGTGATAAAAGTAGAAATGACAATAGCTCCAACAACCACCATAGCAAACTCTCGGAACAATTCACCTGTTAAGCCCGACATAAAGAAAATGGGTAAAAACACACAAACCAAGGTGATAGAGGTGGCTAAAACAGCAAAAAATACTTCTCTAGATCCCTGAAAAGCAGCTTTCATAGGATGCATGCCATCTTCAATTTTAGTATAAATATTTTCCATCACCACAATGGCATCATCTACCACCAGACCTGTTGCCAATACTAAACCTAACAAAGAAAGTACGTTGATGGAAAATCCGGCAGCATACAGGAATCCAAAACTTCCTAATAATGCGATTGGAATTAAAACAATAGGAATTAAGGTAGTTCGCCAGTTTCTTAAGAAAAAGAAAATAACCATCAACACTAAAATAAAGGCTAATACTATAGTAGATTTTACTTCACTTATGGCTTTTCTGATGGAGACGGTTTTGTCTAATGCCACATTTAATTGAATATCCTCAGGCAAGTCTTTTTTCATAATTTCTAACCTACGAAAAGCTTCATCAACAATTTCTACATAGTTAGAGCCGGGCTGAGGTTGCAAAGCAATTCCCACCATAGGTATAACGCCATTTCCTCTCAACAATGTTCTTTCAGCTTCAGCTCCTAATCGGGCAGAGCCAACATCTTTTAACCTTATTAAGGTATTATTTTCTTCTTTGATAATTAAACCTTCAAATTCCTCAACAGTATAAAGCCTCCCAATGGTTCTAACGGTTAATTCTGTTTCTGCACCTTCTACTCTTCCCGAAGGTAATTCGATATTTTGTTTACTTAACGCATCTTTAATATCAATTGGAGTAACATTATAATCGCGCATCTTGCTTGGATCCAACTCCAAACGCATAGCGTATTTTTTTTCTCCCCAAATTCTGATACTACTCACTCCGGGAACAGTTTGTAATCTTTCTTTAAAAATATTATTTCCTATTTGAGAAAGCTCCAATAAACCTCTTTTCTCACTTTGAACGGTAATAGACAAAATGGTTTCAGCATTAGCATCGGCCTTATTTACAATAGGAGGGTCAGCATCGGGAGGTAAATTTCTAACTGCTTGAGAAACTTTGTCTCGCACATCATTGGCAGCATTATTCAAATCCATTTCGGGTAAAAACTCAATGGTAATGGTACTTCTGCCATCCGTACTATTGGAGCTTAGCGTTTTAATTCCGTCAATACTATTTATTTGTTCTTCAAGAGGTTCCGTAATTTGAGATTCTATAATTTCTGCATTAGCTCCAACATAATTGGTTGTAACCGTAACAACAGGGGGATCAACACTTGGGTATTCTCTCACACCTAGTGATAGATAACCCACTATTCCTAAAATCACAATGATGATAGCAAAAACAGATGCTAAAACAGGTCTTTTTATACTTATATCTGATAATGTCATTTGTTAATAATTAGAAATTTGAAATTGTAGATTAGAAATTTTCACATAAATAAATTAATATTTTATTGTTTGGTGTTTTTCTCTTCCAATTTCGGTTTTTGTTCTTCCGACTGATTACTTACATTTTTAGCATTTTCTTTTATTAATTCTACGGTAACAGGCATTCCGTCTTTAACTTGTAAAAGTCCGGTTGTTAAAACTACTTCGCCCTCAGACAAACCGTCTGTAATGTGTACTAAATCTTTAGTTCTATTACCAATTTGAACAATTTTTTTCTGTGCTTTTCCATCTTTTACCACATAAATGGTCTGGTCGGTTATGGATGGGACAATAGCTTGCGTTGGAACTAATAAAGCATCATTAATAAAATTGGTAGTGATAATAATTTCAGCAAAAACGCCCGGCATATACGTTTTATCTTCTTTTTGTTTTAACATTGCTCTAACATTTATCGTTCTGGAATCTGCACTAACCACCGGACTAATTGCATAAATTTCAGCTTCTAAAATATCATTTTCAATTAGTACCACTATTTTTTTACCTATTGCAATGCTGTTTTGGTGGTTTTGAGCCATGGTAAAGTCTATCTTAAGCTTATCAATTGCCGTAAGAGAAGTAATTACTTGTCCTTGAGATAAAAAAGCCCCCTCACTAAAATCTCTCATTCCTAACACTCCTGAAAAAGGAGCTTTTACATTGGCTAAATCTATGTTTACTTTTAATTCCTGTGCCTGAGATTTTAAAGTCTCCACTGCAGAAAAAGCATTGTCAACTTCTTCCTGACTGCTACCCTCAACCGCTAGCAATTGTTTTTTACGCTCATAATCTTTTTGAGCATTCTCTAACGCAGCATTTACACCAACCAATTGAGCTTTCCAAGAGCGGTCGTCAATTCGGATGAGTTGTTGTCCTTTTTTAACTTTAGCACCTTCATCAAAATAAATGGCTAACACTTGTCCTGCAATAGGAGCCTTCAATTCCACTTGCTCGTTAGCCATTATGGTTGCTGTGGTTTTTACCTCATTGTTAAAAGGTTGTGCAGCTACTTTAACTCCTTTTACTTGCAAACTTCCCTGACCTTGCTGAACATCTTTTTTGGCATCTCCACAAGACCAAATTATTGCTGCCAAAGCAACTATAGCTATATTTTTAAATTTTTTAATCATCGTTTATTTATTATTTCTTTTATATGCTTTAACTATAAAATCAGGTTCGGGTAAATTATCTATGGTTGTAAATAGTTTATCCATACTCTTCTTAAAACTTACTTTTTCTTTTTCGGTAAAATTTTTAAGTAATAAATCATTGGTTTGTTGTACCCCTTCTTTAATTTTAGGCAGCAGTTCCAATGCTTTATCAGTAACTTCTAAAATCTGACATCTTCTATCGTTGTAATCTGGTGTTCTAATCAATAGACCTTTTTCGCTTAAATAATCTACCATACGCATAGTAGAAACTTTATCTCTTTTTAATGCTTCAGCTAAATCTTTTTGGGTAACCTTTCCACTATTTTCACATAAAAAAAGCAATGGAGCAAAATACCTTTCAATACCAAAAGGTTTCATAATAGATGACAATGTACTCAGATAAACCTCTGAAATACGAGCCATTTCATATCCATATATGTTTTGATTAATCATTAATTTATGTAGTAGTTTAAAAGGTTACAAATGTAACTAATTTAGGTACATGTATTTTTTTTGAAGAAAAATTTTAAAAAGATTTAACGTTTAGGTTGTTTCTCCTTTATTAAACAA
>CAMPHX010000143.1 GCA_946886085.1 uncultured Flavobacteriales bacterium
CTAATATATTTTATATTTTAGCGAATTCAAAGGAAACTAAAACTATCACCATGAAAAAGATTTTATTTACTCTATTAACTGTCGTTTTATTTAGTGCAGCAGCTAGTGCCCAAAAGGATTACAAGAAAGAAGCTGATGTTGCATTTAGTGGTTATAAGTACTATCAAGCAATTGAGATGTATAAAAAAGCTTACACTAAAGAAAGCAAAAATGATGTTAAAGCAGAGATTTTATTTCAAATTGCAGAATGTTACAGGTTAAAAGAAGATGGAAAACAAGCAGCTGTTTGGTATGAAAAATCTATTAAAGCTAAAAATGATAATCCTTTAGCATATTTATATATAGCAAACATTTATAAATCTGAAGGTAGGTATGAAGACGCTATAGTTGAATATGAAAAATATAAGGCAGCAGCACCTAACGATAAAAGAGCTGATGTAGGTATTAAATCCAGTGAAGAAGCTAAAAAGTGGATGGACAACCCAACTAGAACTGTAGTGAATCCAATGCCACAGATTAACTCTGAAGATTACGATTTTGCCCCAACTTATGCAGATAGAAAAAATGAAGAAATTTATTTTACATCTACAAGACAAGGTTCTGCAGGCACAGAAGTTTCTCAAGTTACAGGGATGAATTTCTCTGATATTTACAGTACGAAAAGAGATAAAAATGGAAAATGGAGTGAACCTACACCATTAAATGAAACAGTAAATTCTCCTGCAAGTGAAGGAGCATCTGTGTTAAATGAAAAAAGAAATACAATATATTTTACAAGATGTGGTGTAGAGAAGAATGGAATTATGGGGTGTGGGATATATTCTGCTAAAAAAGCAGGACAAAAATGGGGAGATGCAGAATTAATACCTATAGGTACAGATACTTTTGCTATTGGTCATCCGGCAATTTCTTTAGATGAAAACACTTTAGTTTTTGCTTCTGATATGCCAGGAGGACAAGGAGGAAGAGATTTATGGTACATTACTTACGATAAAAAAGCAAAAACTTGGTCTGAGCCAACTAATTTAGGTGGCGAAATTAATACTCAAGGAGATGAAATGTTTCCTTATTTAAAAGATAATGGAGACTTATACTTTTCTTCAACTGGACATCCTGGAATGGGAGGTTTAGATATGTTTAAAGCTGAAAATAAAGGTGTAAACCAATGGGGAAATATTGAGAATTTAAAATACCCTATGAACTCGTCAGCTCATGATTTTGGGATTACATTTGATGGTGATAAAGAAAGAGGTTTCTTTACTTCAAGTAGAGAAGGTGGAAAAGGTGGAGATGATATTTGGGAATTCTATTTACCACCACTAGTATTTGCTATAGAAGGAACTGTAAAAGATTTAGAAACTTCAGAAGCTTTAGCTAATGCAACTATTAAATTAGTAGGAACTGATGGAAGCAGCGCTGAAGTTACTACTGATGCTGCCGGATTCTTTACTTTTGCTGAAAATGGTGCTGATAGATATATTAACCCAAATACTTCATATTCTTTAGTAGTAACCAAAAAAGATTATTTAATTGCTAAAGGTAAAGAAACAACTGTAGGCTTAAATGACTCTAGAACTTTTGTTCATGAGTATTTATTGCAGCCTGTTAAAAATACAGTTATTAAACTTCCTTTAATTGAATATGAATATAATAAAGCTGATTTAAAACCTAACTCAAAAGATTCTTTGAACTACTTATATGATATTATGGTTGAAAATCCAAATATTGTAATTCAATTACGTTCTCATACAGATTTTAGAGGTAGTGCAAAATACAATCAAGCACTTTCTCAAAGAAGAGCTCAATCTTGTGTGGATTACTTAGTGAAAGAAAAAGGAATTGATCCAGACAGAATTAAAGCTAAAGGTATGGGTGAAGATGAACCATTAAAAATGCCTGATGGTACATTGTTGGATGAGAAATACATTAATGGCTTAAAAACTAATGAAGAGAAAGAAGAAGCACATCAAAGAAACAGAAGAACTGACTTTAAAGTAATAAGCACAGACTTTGTTCCTAAAAATACTACTCCAAAAGAAAACTAGTTTTCTTACATAATACTTAAAGCATCCGCCTTAATTGGTGGATGCTTTTTTTATATATAAAATTTTGAAAATGATAGAAGACAATAAATCAGAAAGATATATGGAAAGAGGTGTTTCAGCCTCTAAAGAAGATGTACATAATGCAATAAAAAACATTGATAAAGGATTGTTTCCTAAAGCTTTTTGTAAAATTGTAGCTGATACATTAACTGGAAGTGAAAATCACTGTGTGGTAATGCATGCAGACGGTGCTGGAACTAAGTCATCTTTAGCTTATGCATATTGGAAAGAAACTGGTGATTTATCTGTTTGGAAGGGAATAGCTCAAGATGCTCTAATAATGAATATTGATGATTTGTTGTGTGTGGGTGCAATTGATAATATTTTACTTTCATCCACTATTGGTAGAAATAAAAATTTAATTTCTAGTGAAGTACTTTCTGAAATTATTAATGGTACCGAAGAATTATTGGAAGAATTAAGGATTAATGGGATTGGAATTTATTCTACGGGTGGAGAAACAGCTGATGTTGGTGATTTGGTAAGAACAATTATTGTCGATTCTACAGTGGTTTGTAGAATGAAAAAAGAAGACGTTATTGATAATGCAAATATACAAGTAGGTGATGTAATTGTCGGCTTGGCTTCATACGGACAAGCGAGTTATGAAAAAGAATATAATGGAGGGATGGGAAGTAATGGATTAACATCAGCTAGACATGATGTCTTTAATAAATCTGTTGCAGAAAAATTTCCTGAAACTTATGATAATAAAGTACCTGAAAAGTTGGTTTACTCGGGTTCAAAAAATCTAACCGATAAAGTAGAAGGTGTTGATATAGATGCAGGGAAATTAGTATTATCTCCAACCAGAACGTATGCTCCTATTATTAAAAAAGTGTTAGAAAAATACAGAAAACAAATTCACGGGATGGTACATTGTAGTGGAGGTGCACAAACTAAAATTTTACATTTTGTAGATGATTTGCATATAGTGAAAGATAATTTGTTTGAAACACCACCATTATTTAAGTTAATTAAAGAACAATCGGGAACTAGTTGGGAAGAAATGTATAAAGTGTTTAATATGGGACACCGAATGGAGTTGTATGTTCCACAGGCAATAGCCGAGGAAATTATTGCTATTTCTCAATCATTTAATGTTGATGCCCAAATTATTGGGAAAGTAGTTGAAAAAGGAGAGAAAAAATTGACCATAAAGAGTACTTATGGAGAATTTGTTTATCATTAAATTATAGAAATGAGTACGTTATTAAAAAAATTAGAAGCTATTAACATCCGTTTTATGGAAATAGGGGAGCAAATTGTTGACCCTGAGATTATTTCCGACATGAAACGATATGTGAAGTTAAATAAAGAATACAAAGATTTAGAAGAAATTGTAAAAACCTACAAGAAATATAAATCTGTAATAGATAACATTGCTTCATCTAAAGAACTCCTTAAAACAGAGCAAGACAGGGATTTTATAGAGATGGCAAAAGCCGAGATAGAAGAGTTGAATGATGAAAAAGACGAGCTAGAGGAAGAAATTAAACTAATGCTTGTTCCCAAAGATGAAGAAGATAGCAAAAACTCTATTGTAGAGATAAGAGCCGGAACAGGAGGGGATGAAGCATCTATTTTTGTTGGTGATTTATTTAGGATGTATTCTAAATATATTGAAAGAAAAGGTTGGAAAATGGAGATATTATCTATGAGTGAAGGTACATCTGGAGGATTTAAGGAAGTATCTTTTTCTGTTGAAGGAGATGATGTTTATGGGATATTGAAATTTGAATCGGGTGTACATCGTGTGCAACGTGTTCCGCAAACAGAAACACAAGGAAGAGTACATACTTCGGCAGTTACAGTTGCTGTTTTACCGGAAGCAGAAGAGGTGGATATAGAAATTAGAAAAGATGATATTAAAAGAGATACTTATCGTTCGGGAGGTGCCGGAGGACAAAATGTAAATAAAGTAGAAACAGCTGTTAGGCTAACCCATATTCCAACAGGAATTGTTATTGAAAGGCAAGTAGCTCGTTCTCAATTAAAAAATTATGAAATGGCAATGACTGCCTTACGTACCAAGTTGTATGAAGCTGAGGTAATTAAAAGAGAGCAAGCACGAGCTGCCGAAAGAAAATCTCAGGTTTCTACAGGAGATAGGTCTGCCAAAATTAGAACCTATAACTATTCTCAAGGTAGGGTTACAGACCATAGAATTGGATTGACTTTGTATAACTTAGACGCCATAATTGCCGGAGATATTGATGAAATAATTCAAGCATTAAAATTAGCAGAAAATGCAGAAAAACTCCAAGCAGGAATTGAGTGATAAAATGATATAATAACAAATAGTATCTACAAGTAAGACTGCCTTTTTTTTAGTCTTTGATAAGAAAAAGCAAATAAGCTAATGTATAATAAAAGACTCTATACTTCTCTTTTTTTGTTATTGCTTGTATTAAGTAGTTTAGCTCAGTCTAACCCTTCCTCTTTAGTTAGTTTAACGGGAGTTCTTCTTGATGAACAAACGCAAGCTCCATTGCCTTATGCTAATATTGTAGTGGAAGGAAAAAACAAAGTGATTACCACCAACGAAAAAGGTTATTTTCTCATTAGAAATTTAGAAAAATCCGATACACTTAATTTCCATTATATTGGGTATGAGCAAAAAAAAATATGTGTATGCGATTTGCAACAAGGCTCGCATATTTACCTAAAAGAAGAAATAATCAGTTTAAATGAATTTTTTGTTTTCTCAAAAGATTACAAAGTAGAAGAAATTGTAAAAAATGTTTTAAAACATAAAGAAAAAAATTATAA
>CAMPHX010000144.1 GCA_946886085.1 uncultured Flavobacteriales bacterium
CTAAAAACTCTATTCATGCAAAAAATCTTATCTATTTTAATAGCTGTTGTAATCACTTGTTCATCAGCTTTTGCTAACGATGATGCTAATATCTTTACAGGAAATGAAGCACATCAACTTGCAGCAAACTCCAACTTAGTCAGAATTAAAAATTTTACCACTGTTCCTAATTATGTTCAGTTTGTAAACGGAAAAGAACTTCCTTTAGCAAAACTTGAAAGTTGGTTAAGACAATACTACAAAACCGATGACAACTATGGTTTAAAATTGTTAGACACTTATCAAGATGATTTAGGTTATACTCACTACAGATACCAGCAAACTATTAATGGAATTCCAGTAAAATTAGCAATGTTTATTGCTCATACTAAAAACGGACTTATCTACTCTATGAATGGAGAATTATTTGATAATACCAATGCTCCATCTAAAAACTCATTAGCAGAAAGTACTGCTTTATACAAAGCTCTTAATCATATAAATGCCGATTTATATAAATGGGAAATTGCTGAAGCAGAAAACCATTTAAAATGGGAGCAAAATGATCCGAATGCCACCTATTATCCAAAAGGAGAGTTAGTTTTTATCAACGAAGGTGGAAATATAGCTAATGAATTAAAATTAGCATATGTTTTTAATGTTTATGCTCAAGAGCCTTTAAGCAGAAGAGAAATTTATGTTGATGCAACCAATGGAACTGTTCTTTGGGAAGAAAGTAAATTACATGATGCTGATGTTGTTGGCACTGCCGCCACAGGTTATAGTGGAACAAAAACGATGACTTCTGACTTTACAGGCACCAACTATAGACTAAGAGAAACAGGAAGAGGAAATGGCATTAGAACATTTAACTGTAATAACACAACTACTCATTCTAATACCGATTTCATTAATGCTACAGCAAACTGGACAACATTTAATCCAGCTATTGATGTTTATGCAACTGATGCTCATTGGGGAGCAGAAATGACTTATGATTACTTTTTTCTTGAACACGGAAGAAATAGTATTGATAATAATGGTTTTCAACTAAACAGTTATGTTCATTACGATAACAACTTTTTTAATGCTTTTTGGGATGGACAACGAATGACTTACGGTGATGGAAATAACAATGCAACTCCATTAACTGCTATTGATATTGCCGGACACGAAATTACTCATGGACTTACCACTTTTACTGCTAACTTGGTTTACCAAGCGGAATCAGGTGCATTAAACGAATCTTTTAGTGATATTTTTGGAAATAGTATTGAAAGATACGCACGTCCAACTCAAAACAGTTGGCAAGTAGGTGAAGATTTAGGAATTGTTATTAGAAACATGCAAAATCCAAAAGCTGAAGGTGATCCGGACACTTATTTTGGTCAAAATTGGGCTTCTCTTACAGGAGGTGACAATGGTGGTGTACATACTAACAGTGGTGTACAAAATCATTGGTACTACTTGCTAACTATAGGAGGATCAGGAACAAATGACAATAATGACAGTTATAATGTTACCGCATTAGGGTTAACAAAAGCCGGAAGAATAGCTTACAGAAACCTAGTGGTTTATTTAACAACTTCATCCGGTTATGCAGATGCTCGTTTTTATGCTATTCAATCTGCAGTAGATTTATATGGAGGTTGTTCTCCTGAAGTAGCATCCACAACAAATGCTTGGTATGCTGTTGGTGTTGGTGGTCCATACTCTCCTTTTACTATAAGTGATTTTAACGCCTCAATAACAACCTCTTGCGTTGCTCCTTTTACTGTTACATTCAATAATACTAGTATTAACGGAAGCACTTTTCAGTGGAACTTTGGTGATGGAAACACTAGCACACAAACTAACCCTACTCACACATATACAGCAAATGGAACTTACAATGTTACACTAATTGCAGATGGAGGAGCTTCTTGCGGAAAAGATACTATCGTAAAAAATGCTTACATCACTATTGACAATAATTTACCTTGTATCATCACCATGCCTGCTAATGGTTCTGCTGCTACACAAACAGCATGTACTGGAACTATTTTTGATAGCGGAGGACCGAATGGAAATTATGGAGCGAATGAAACTTCAGTAATTACTATTTCTCCAACTGGAGCTGCTGATGTAACACTTAATTTTACCAGTTTTGACATTGAAGCTGGACAAGGAACTACCTGTAATTATGATTATTTAAATGTTTACGATGGAGCAACCACAGGCGCTACTTTAATTGGAACATATTGCAACAATAATGTACCAACAACAATAACTTCTACAGGAGGTTCTATAACCATAGAATTTTCTTCTGATGGTGGAGTTGAAGATGCAGGATTTGAAATAAGCTGGTCTTGTAACCTATCAAACGTTGCTCCTGTTGCTGATTTCACATCAAATATTGATAGTACTTGTACAGGAGAAATTCAATTTACAGATATGTCAACTAACGGCCCAACTAGTTGGTTATGGGATTTTGGTGATGGAAATAATTCAACACTTCAACACCCCACACATACTTATACTGCTAGTGCAACTTATACCGTTCAATTAACTGCAACCAACGCTATTGGTAATCATATTGAGATCAAAACCAACTATATAAATGTTAATTTACCTTCAAACCCTTCTGTAGTAGGTGATGCTATTTGTGAAAACACTGTTGCCAATCTTTCTGCATCAGGAAGTGGAACATTAAACTGGTACAATGTTGCTACCGGAGGAACAATTATTAACACTGGTACAAGTTATACGACTCCTGTATTGGCTACAACTACAACATATTATGTTGAAGATGCCATCATTTCTCCTACTCTAACTATGGGAAAACCCAATAACTCAGGTGGTGGAGCAGATTTTAACACTCAGCAACATTTATTGTTTGATGTTTATGCTCCAATGGAAATTATTGAAGTGGATGTATATTCAAGTACTGCCGGAAACAGAACAATAGAGTTGAGAAGCAGTAGTAATGTACTTATTGCAACAACTACGGTAAATATTCCTACAGGACAATTTACTGTACCATTAAATTTTAATGTAATGCCCGGAACAGATTATCAATTAAGACTTGCTAATGGTTCTGCCATTAACCTTTACAGAAATGATGGAGGTGTTAATTATCCTTATACCTTAAGTGGAATGGGTTCAATAACCCGAAGTACTGCAGGAACTAATGGTGGTTTATCTCATTATTATTTCTTCTACAATTGGAAAGTGAAAGCTCCTGATTGTATTAGCGGCAGAGAACCTGTAACAGCAACAGTAAACAGTTGTACCGACATTGATGAGTTACAACAAAATAATGGCATTAACACTTTCTACAATGCTACGCAAAACGAACTTGAAGTAAGAATTAAAAAAATCCCTACAGGGAATTATAATGCCACTGTAATGAATGCCCTAGGACAAGTGATAGTGGACAATACCATTACTGTTGGTAGCGACAATCAAATTGAAAAACTTAATTTAAACAATGCTTCTAAAGGAGTTTACTTTATCAGAATAACCAATGATAGTTTTAACTATTCGTCAAAATTTATTAAACCTTAAAATACTTTCTATTTAAACCTAAAACTAAAAGAGAGGCTTACCGCAGTGGTAAGCCTCTCTTTTTTGTACTACAAGAATTGAAACATCTCTAACTAGTTTCAATAAAAAAACTGTTAGTTTTTTTCTTCTTCTTTTTTACATTGTTCTTCCGGCAAAGCACCACAAAAACCGCAAGCCTCTCCTTCTTTATTTAAAAAAGGACTGTTACTGGCACAAGTTCCTGAAAATTTGCCGTTTTTTTTCAAAAGAATTTTAACTGCAATCCCTGCAATTCCTAACCCTAACAATACTATTGAAAATAATATAAGTTTCATAGTTGAGTAATTTTAAATGTATATTAGTTTAAGCACTTTGAGTTTCTATTTCTCTGTTTACTTTTTTAAATAAGCCTTGCAATACTTTTCCCGGGCCAACTTCTATAACAGATGAAGCTCCATCTTGCAACATGTTTTGCATGGTTTGTGTCCATTTTACAGGAGCAGTAAGTTGTGCTATTAAATTAGCCTTAATTTGTTCCGAATCTTTCATTGGTAAAGCATTTACATTCTGATAAATAGGGCAAATTGGCGAATTAATATTCGTGCTGTTTATTGCTGCAGCTAGCTCTTCTCTTGCGGGTTCCATAAGCGGAGAATGAAAAGCTCCCCCAACAGGTAAAATCAATGCTCTTCTTGCTCCAGCTTCTGTTAGTTTTTCACAGGCTGTTTGTACTGCTTCCACACTTCCTGAAATTACTAACTGTCCTGGGCAATTATAGTTGGCAGGAACAACAACTCCATCAATTTCGCTACAAATTTTCTCTACTACATCATCATCTAAATTTAAAATAGCTGCCATAGTAGATGGTTCTTTTTCACAAGCTTTTTGCATAGCTAAAGCTCTGGCTAAAACCAATTTTAACCCATCTTCAAAAGAAAGTGCTCCAGCTGCAACCAAAGCAGAAAATTCTCCTAAAGAATGTCCGGCAACCATATCAGGTTGAAAAGCATCGCCCATGGTTTTGGCTAAAATAACCGAATGTAAAAATATTGCCGGTTGAGTTACCTTTGTTTGTTTCAAATCTTCATCAGTACCATTAAACATAATATCGGTAATGTTAAAACCTAACACTTCGTTTGCTCTATCAAACATTTCTTTTGCTAATGCTGAATTTTCGTATAAATCTTTACCCATTCCTACAAATTGAGAACCTTGTCCCGGAAATACGTATGCTTTCATAGAAATAAAATTAGAGGACAAAAATAAGGATAACTGCGGAATAAAGAACAACTCAGGTGAAATTGTAACTTTAAGGTGTAGATTTACGTCAAATAGCTAAACTTAAAACCCAAAAAACTAT
>CAMPHX010000145.1 GCA_946886085.1 uncultured Flavobacteriales bacterium
GTTTTACAATTGTAACACGCTAAAATACCATGAATATCACCGAAAGATTGCAATACATCATGAAGTTAAATAACTTATCAGCTTCTGCTTTTGCCGATAAAATTGAAGTACAACGTTCGAGTATTTCTCATATACTTTCCGGACGAAATAAACCTAGTTTAGAATTTATTCAAAAAGTATTAGCTGCTTTTCCAAAAGTAAGTTCCGATTGGTTACTGACAGGAAATACTTCTGCCAACGAAAGTATTCCTTCCAATCAGGTACAAAGTGACCCAAGTCCAACTTACAATTCCCCTACTACATCCACTAAACAACATGAAGGCGAAAAAAAAATTCAGAAAATAGTGGTTTTTTACACTGATAATACTTTTGAAGAGTTTCATCAGCCTTAGACTATTAAGCTTAATTACATAATTTACATTACCTTATAATAAATCATGTATTTTTCAGTACATTTGGTAGCAAACCCTCTATAAAACAATTTCATGAGAACATTAATTTTAATTTTATCCGCTATTTTTATCTTTTTAAGCTCTTGCAAAAACAGCTCTGAAACAAGTTTAAAAGAGAAAGATTCAAATGCAAAATACACCACTTGTCAGTTGATTGAAAAAGAGTTTGTCAATAAAGGTGGAAAAGTAACTGAATACAAAGAATTGTATTTGCGTTGTTCTATTCAAGATTATTTCATAAAACTTTGCGAAAGCAATGTAGATGTAAAAACACTAAGAAAATACCTCAATAAAAGTATTAGCGTAGAAATAGAAATAAGAGATGATGGTATGTGGGACATCTGCACTGATGACCCCGCCTATGCTCAAAGTAGAACAGGTGCTTATGTGGTAATTAAAAAGATAATTGATTAGAACTCCCCCATTTACTTCCTAGTATATTCATGCACAAATTTGCAAAGCTGTTTTACATTCTCTACAGGGGTTCCCGGTAAAATTCCATGTCCGAGATTAAAAATATGCCCAGGTTTACCTTTTACCGAATCAAGAATCTTTTTGGTTTTACGTTCAATAATATCCCAATCGGCAAATAAAGCGGTAGGATCTAAATTTCCTTGGACAGCTACTTCGTAATTTAAGTTCGCCCAAGTTTTAGCTAAGTCGGTTTTCCAATCAATAGCAATTACATCAGGATTTGCTTTTCGTAAACTCGGAATAAGATGAGCTGAATTTACACCCATAGAAATTAATGGAACGGTAGGATATTTTTCTTTTACTACTTGTATCATTTTTTCAACATGCGGATAAACGTATTCGTTATAATCATCAATATCTAACGCTCCTACCCAACTGTCAAAAATTTGTACCGCCATAGCTCCACTTTCAATCTGAAAGTTTAAATAATTCGCCATAACGGTGCCTAATTTATCCATCAACAAATGCCAAGCTTTAGTTTCGTTATACATAAAAGCTTTCATTCTTTCATAGTTTTTAGATGGACCACCTTCAATCATGTAACTTGCCAAGGTAAATGGAGCTCCAACAAAACCAATACAAGGTACATTTAATTCACCTTTTAAGATGGTTAACGCTTTACCAGTGTACCACATTTCTGTTGCAGGATCTACAACTTTAAGTTTCTCCACATCGGCAACTGTTCGTATTGGATTATGAATTAATGGTCCGTAACCTTTTTTGTATTCAAAGCTTATTCCCATTGGTCCAAGTGGAATTAATATATCAGAAAAGATAATAGCTGAATCTAACTCAAACTGATTAATGGGCAACAAAGTAACCTCTGCACTTACTTCCGGAATAGTACTGATTTCAATAATGCTGTACTTTTCTTTTATTTTCATGTATTCCTTTTGGTATCGTCCTGCCTGACGAGCTAACCAAAGTGGAGTATATGGTGTTTCTTCTCTTCTACAAGCTTTTAAAAAATTATCGTTGAATGTCGTCATTGTTTATGTTTTATCGTCATTGCGAACGAGGAACGAGTGAAGCAATCTGTTAAATAAAAGCAGATTGCTTCGTCATACTTCCTCGCAATGACCTATTAATTAAATTAATTTCATCGCATTATTAACCCCTGTTACAATTTTATTCAAATCCTCATCAGAAATTACAGAACTTAAAAACCAAGCTTCGAACTGACTTGGCGGAATGTAAATACCATTTTCTATTAATCCCCAAAAGAATTTAGTAAACTGAGCCGTATTGCACTCCTGAGCCTCTGTAAAATTGGTAATTTTCTTAGCCGAAAAAAATGGATTAATCATGGAGCCAAATCGATTTACTGTTAATGCTATACCGTTTTCAGCAGCAGCATCTAACAAGGCTTTTTCAATAATAGCTGCTTGTTCGTTAAATTTATCGTAAGGATGTTGAGCTTTCAACTCTGTTAAGGTTGCAATTCCGGCAGCCATCGCTACAGGGTTTCCTGATAAGGTTCCTGCTTGATACATGTCACCTAAAGGAGAAACCATTTGCATAATTTCTTCTCTGGCTCCATAAGCTCCCACGGGAAAACCGCCTCCCACTACTTTACCCAAACAAGTAATATCTGCTTCTATGCCCAACAATTCCTGAGCTCCACCAAATTTAGAGCGGAAACCTGTCATTACTTCATCTACTACCAACAAAATTCCTGCTGCTTTAGTAATTTCTCTTAACTCTTTAATAAAATCATAAGAAGGCAATACTACTCCCATATTTCCGGCAATAGGCTCGATAAATACGGCTGCTATATCTTTGCATTCATTAATATGTTTTTTTACAGAATCAATATTGTTGTACTCAGCAATTAAGGTATTTTTAACTGCATCGGCAGGAACACCTTTACTTCCAGGAATGCTCAATGTTGCTAATCCACTACCGGCAGCAACCAATAAGGCATCTGAATGTCCGTGGTAACAACCTGCAAACTTTATAATGTGATTTTTACCCGTATAAGCTCTTGCTAGACGAATAGCACTCAAAACTGCTTCTGTTCCTGAATTTACAAAACGAACCTTATCCATTCCCGGAAAGGCATTGCAAACCATTTCTGCTAAAACAATTTCGTTTTCGGTACTTGCACCAAATGTAAAACCTGTACAAACTTGTTTCTGCACTGCTTCTATCACTTTGTTATTGCCATGACCTAAAATCATTGGTCCGTAAGAAAGTACTAAATCAATATATTCGTTTCCATCTACATCGTAAATTTTTGAACCATGAGCTCGTTCCATAAAAAGCGGATTTCCGCCTACTGATTTGAATGCTCTAACAGGTGAGTTTACTGCTCCTACTAAGTGTTGTTGTCCTTTACTATAAAGTGCTTGAGATTTGGTGTTGTTCATTAAAATATCATTTTTCGCAAACATGCGTTATTTTCGCTGCAAAAATAGGTTTTTATGAACGGATTATAGCTTTGGAAGCAGTAGTATTTATAAAAAATATAGCTTATTTCAACCTCCAAAAGTAAGGAGTAAACAAAATGGTAATGGTAAAAAGTTCTAATCTTCCTACTAACATTAAAAATGATAACACCCATTTTACACCATCGGGTAAGTGAGAAAATGAGAATGAAGGACCAATACTACCGATACCAGGTCCAACATTACTTATAGAAGTGGCAACAGCACTTAATGCATCAATAAAATCAACTCCAAAAAAAGTAACGACTATAGATCCTGTTACAAACAAAAAGAGATAGAAAAACACAAAGGCCAATAAATTATAAATAATTTTTTGAGATACCCCCACTCCATTTAAATGTACCGGAATTACGGCATTTGGGTGCAATCTTCTTTTAAACTCTAGGAAGCCGTTTTTCATTAACAATACTATTCTTACTAACTTCATCCCTCCACTTGTAGAACCTGCACTTGCTCCAGTGAACAATAATAGAAAAAACAAAAAAGTTACAAAAGAACCCCATAAGGTATAATCTGACGTAGCATATCCTGTTGTTGTAATAATACTGGTTACCTGAAACAATACTGCTCTAAAAGAGGCTTCAACACCATCTGCTCTGCCATACACAAAATATACAGTAGGAAAAATTACAAAACACAACACTATTATGGCTGCAACATACCATTTAAACTCATCGTTAATCCAAAACTTTTTAAAATTCAACTTGAAACCAAAATAAAGTAAAGTAAAGTTTGTTCCTGCCAAAAACATAAACAAAATAACAACATACTGAATATAGGCAGAATCAAAATGCCCTATACTTGCTTGTTTGGTAGAAAAACCACCTGTTGACATAGTAGTGAGTGAGTGGTTTATAGCATCGTAAAAATCCATTCCTCCAAAAAGGAGCAACACACACTGAATAGCTGTTAACGAAAAGTAAATTAACCACAATCTTTTCGCTGTTTCTTTAATTCTCGGATGAATTTTATCTTTGGTAGGTCCAGGCGATTCTGAAGCAAAAAGCTCCATTCCTCCAACACCAAGCAGTGGCAAAATGGCAATTGTTAACACGATAATTCCCATACCTCCTATCCACTGTGTCATACTTCTCCAAAACAATATTCCTTTGGGAACAGATTCAATATCGTTTAAAATAGTAGCTCCAGTTGTGGTTAAACCCGAAATGGTTTCAAAAAAAGCATTCGTATAATCAGGAATCGCATTAGAAAACACATAAGGCAAAGAACCAAATATAGTCATTGCTACCCATCCAAAAGCTACAATTAAATATCCTTCTCTTTTTTTAACTTCATCATTTTTATGTTTTTGGGTTCTTAATTTGATGACAAGTCCAAAAAAAAGGGTTGTTAAAGAAGATAAAATTAATGGATATAAATCTCCTTCATCATAATACAATGAAAAAGGAATAGCTGTAGCCATTAATAATCCGGTAATTATGATAAGGTTACCAATAATATTGAGTACAACTTTAATAT
>CAMPHX010000146.1 GCA_946886085.1 uncultured Flavobacteriales bacterium
CGTTGCGCAAAATAATAAGGAGAACCAGCTATTAATTTTTTTCTGATGCTATCACCATTTACTTTGTTTTTTATATCTAAAAAATCTACACAAACAGAAGTGGTTAAAGATGTTAATGCAGAATCGGCACTAGAATATGCTGCTGCAATTAATCCTAAAATAAAAAATATGCCTGCAAAAACAGGTAAATGGTTGGTGGCTATTAATGGAAAAAGATGGTCTGTTCTTTCAGGTATTTCAATTTGATTGGCTGCTGCATAAATAAACAATAATGCTCCCAATGCTAAAAATAACAAATTAACAAAGATTAATACAACACTAAATGAAAACATGTTTTTTTGAGCTTCCTTAATGTTTTTACAACTCAAGTTTTTTTGCATCATGTCTTGATCTAAGCCTGTCATAACAATAGTAATGAAGATTCCGCTAACAAATTGTTTTACAAAATGTTTTTTGTCGGTAAAATCATCAAAAAAGAAAATTTGTCCATAATCACTATTGCTTATCTCATCTATCATAGAAGAAAAAGTAAGGTTTAATTCGGAACTAATAGTATAAACGGCAATTCCGACAGAAACCAACATAAACAAGGTTTGAAAAGAATCTGTCCACACAATAGTTTTAATACCTCCTTTATTGGTGTAGAGCCAAATAAAAACAATAGACAAGGCTACTGTTACAAAAAACGGAACATTCCAAGTATCAAAAACCAAATATTGTAAAACAGAAGCTACCAAGAATAGTCTGAAAGAAGCTCCTATAACTCTCGATAATAAAAAGAAAGAAGCTCCTGTTTTGTAAGCATAATAACCAAATCGGGTTTCTAAATAGGAATAAATGGACGTTAAATTAAGTCGGTAATACATGGGCATAAGCACGGTAGCAATAACTATGTAACCGAAAAAATAACCCATTACTACTTGCATGTAGGAAAAAGCACTATCGCCCACCCAACCCGGAATTGAAATAAAAGTTACTCCAGAAAGTGAAGCTCCAATCATACCAAAAGCCACCAAATACCAAGGTGATTGTTTAGAACCTATAAAAAAAGCATCATTATTGGCTCCTTTAGAAGTTACTCTTGCAATAATCATTAGCAACAAGAAATATCCTAAAACAAAGCCTATAACTAAAAATGGATTCATAATTTTCTATTTTGCTACCTATTTTAGGTAAGTATTCCGACTATAACAGCTGTAAACAAAGAGGCAAGAGTTCCTCCTATTAATGCTTTAAACCCAAACTTCGCTAAGGTTGCTTTCTTTTGTGGTGCAAGAGCTCCAATTCCACCTATTTGAATTCCTATAGAAGCGATATTGGCAAATCCGCATAATATATAAGTAGCCATTATAATAGATTTTTCTTCTACAAATTTTCCTTGCATTTTTAATTCACCTAAAGAAACATAAGCTACAAATTCATTCAAAATAGTTTTTTCTCCCAACAATTGACCAACCAACACCATGTCTTCTTTACAAACTCCCATTAACCATGTAAGTGGAGCAAACAGATAACCCAAAATAAGCTGAAAGCTTAATCCATCATAAGCGGTGTTTGAAGCAATAATAGGGTTTAAGCTTGTCCAATCGCCAATTTTAAATAAAATATAATTTCCTGTTGCTAAAAGAGCAATAAAAACCAATAACATTCCGGCAACATTAACTGCTAACCTAATACCATCAGTAGTTCCATTTGCAATAGCTTCTAAAGCATTTGCTCCAATTTTTTCTTTAGGCAAGCTTAAATCTTCATTTACTTTTTCTGTTTGGGGTACCAACATTTTTGCTGCTACCACTGCTGCAGGTGCCGACATTACCGATGCCGCTAATAAATGTTTAGCAAAATATACTTGTTGTACAGGGTCTGACCCTCCTAAAAAACCTATGTATGCCGCCAAAACCCCACCTGCAATAGTTGCCATCCCTCCGCTCATTAAACACATCAGTTCGGAATCTGTCATTTTATTAAGGTAAGGCTTTACCAATAAGGGAGATTCTGTTTGTCCTAAAAAAATGTTTCCTGCTGCTGCCAAACTCTCTGCTCCGGAAAGTTTCATCACTTTTTTCATTACCCAAGCAAATGCATATACTACTTTTTGAAGAATTCCCCAATAATAGAATAAACTAGTTAGTGCAGAAAAGAAAATTACTGTTGGTAAGACCATCACTACAAAATTAATAAGTGCTGATTCTATAATTCCGGACTCAAAATTCTTGAATAAGAACATGGTTCCTTCTTGCGTAAAGCCTATTATTTTTGTGAAAATTTTACTGACTATTTCAAAACCGTAAGCAACAAAATCTACTTTTAAAACCAGAATTGCAAAAACCAACTGAATTAACAAGCCCTTCCCTACTAGTTTCCAATTGATTGCTTTTCTATTACTACTAAATAACCATGCAATAGCTAATAACACTACCATCCCGATAATTCCTCTGTAAATTGATGTAAAGGTGATGGCTACGAGCATAAATTAATTTAAAACAAAAAATATTAGTTAGCATTCCTTCTATCTATTTCAGCTTTTATTTTCGAAGCTTCTTCATAGTTTTCGTGTTCAATAGCATTTTGCAATACTTTATTCAACTCTGTAATTGACATTTTTGAATAATCAAGAGGTTTACTTGGATCTATATCTTCTAATTCCTTTTCTAACTCATCAAATTCATCACTATCATCATCATCAATATCTTTATCTTTTTGAGATTCATCTAAAATAATTCCTGCACTGGAAAGAATAAACTCATAAGTAGAAATAGGACATTTAAATCTAACTGCTAATGCAATAGCATCTGAAGTTCTGGTATCTATCTCTATCGTTTCTGTACCTTGTTGAATAATTAATTTAGCATAAAAAATACCTTCTACTAAATTATAGATAATTACTTCTAACAGGTTAATATCAAAAGCATCAGCAAGATTCTTAAACAAATCGTGTGTAAGTGGGCGACTAGGAGTCATAGATTCTAACTCAATAGCAATAGCCTGAGCTTCAAATCCTCCAATAATAATTGGCAATCTTCTTTTATTGCCAACTGTTTCTCCCAACACTAATGCATACGCTCCTGTTTGAGTTTGACTGTATGAAAGTCCGATAATTTCTAATTCAATCTTATCCATCTGGTAAAATAAAAAAAGAGGATAATATAAAAACCTATCCTCTTGTTAAAGTTCACAATTTAGCCTTTAAGTTTTTTAACTGCTGCTATCATTTTAGGTACTACTTCAAAAGCATCTCCAACAATACCGTAATCCGCTGCCTTAAAGAAAGGAGCTTCTGGGTCAGTATTAATAACTACTATAGTTTTACTTCCGTTTACTCCGGCTAAATGTTGTATAGCTCCTGAAATACCAACAGCTATATATAAATTTGGTCTGATAGCAATTCCTGTCTGTCCAACATGTTCATGGTGAGGTCTCCAACCGATATCAGCCACAGGTCTAGAACAAGCTGTAGCAGCTCCTAGTTCTTGAGCTAATTCTTCAATCATTCCCCAATTTTCAGGACCTTTTAGTCCTCTACCTGCTGAAACTACAATATCCGCTTCCGTTAGTGATAATTCTGTTGAAGCTTTTTTAACTTCTTTTACTGTTAATCTCGTTGTTGGTATTTCACAAGAAAAATTTTCTACTGCCACACTTCCTTGACCTATTTGTTTATCTACTGCATTTGGTAATACAGAAATGATTTTTGTTGCTGTTTTTATTTCTACATCTGCAAAAGCTTTTCCTGAAAAAACCGCTTTTCTTACTGTATTTCCTTCAGGAAGTGCTACTGCACCTGTAACTAAACCTGCATCTAATTTTGCAGCCAACATGGGTGCGGTTGCTTTCCCTGAATAATCATGAGGAAATATAATTGTTGTTGCATTTTCTTTAGTTACAGCTTGAGCAATAATTGCTGCATTTCTTTGCGGATCAAAATTATTTAACGCTGCATCATTTACGTGTAATACCTTAGTAATACCATAAGCTCCAAGCTTGTCAATATCACTAGCTTCACCAAGAACAATTGCTGTAGCTGTTTTACCTTCTTTTTTGGCTAATAAAGCACCATAATTAGCTGCTTCAAAAGCATTTTTTGTAAGTGTTCCGTCTGCGGAATCTGTATATATTAAAACTGACATATCTTTATTAAGGTTTAAATAGTTAATTAAATAGCTTTAGCTTCGTTGTGTAATAAGTCTATTAATTGTTCAACATTATCTGCATCAACATACTTACAACCTGTTTTGGCCGGTGGCAATGAGAAACTTTTTATTTCAGTAGCATTATCAGCAGCAATAGCAGCAACCACATTTAAAGGCTTTGTTCTGGCAGCCATAATTCCTCTCATATTTGGAATACGAGCCTCTGCCATCCCTTTAGCTGCACTTAACACAAATGGTGTAGATGTTTCTACCACTTCTACTCCACCCTCAATTTCTCTTTCTATTATTGCTGTTGTTCCGTTCATATCTAATTTACTAGCCAATGAAACATAAGGCATATCTAATAGTGCAGCAACCATTCCTGCTACTTGAGAACCGTTGTAGTCTATCGTTTCTTTTCCTAGCAATACCATATCCGGATTATTTTCTTTTACATAATTGGCTATTTGTTTCGCAACAAAAAGCGCATCTTGCGTTGGAGTGTCAATTCTCACAGCATCATCAGCACCAATAGCTAACGCTTTTCTAATAATAGCATCATTTGAAGCATCGCCAACATTTAATACAGTAACACTACCTCCGTTTGCTTCTTTCAACTCTAACGCTCTCACTAAAGCATACCATTCATCATCTGTCTCTTATACACATCTCCAGCCCACGAGACGTAGAGGAATCTCGTTTGCC
>CAMPHX010000147.1 GCA_946886085.1 uncultured Flavobacteriales bacterium
ATTATTAACCAAAGAAAAGGAGAGATATTATGCAATTATCCAGCTTTACAGAAAAACAATTGGTTCAATCTTACCTAAAAGGTAACGAATCTGCTATTGAAGAATTAATCAAAAGACATAAAAATGCTGTATTTACTTACATCATTTGCAAAGTTAGAAATGAAGCGCTTGCAGAAGATATTTTTCAAGATACTTTTATTAAAGTAATTAATACCATTAAGCGTAAGAAATATAATGATGAAGGTAAATTTTTACCTTGGGTAATGCGTATTGCTCATAATTTAATTGTTGATCACTACAGAAAAAGCAATAGAATGAACACTACTACAGGTGGTGAGAATTTTGATATTTTTGATGTAATTCAAAATACAGATAAAAATGTAGAGCAACAAATGGAGAAGAAACAAACCTTAGAAGATGTTAAAGGGCTGATTAAATATTTACCAGACGACCAAAAAGAAGTGTTGATGATGCGTTTGTACTTTGATATGAGTTTTAAAGAAATCTCTGAATCTACTAATGTGAGTATTAATACTGCTTTAGGAAGAATGCGTTACGCTTTAATTAACTTAAGGAAAATGATAGAAGAGAATAATTTAAATATCTCTATTCATTAACTGATTATTGTTGGCTAACAGATTGAAATATTTAGAGTTGGCATGTTTTTCTAAAATAGCTAGATGTTCAATTTTATGACAATCTGTTCCAACAAGGTCAACCAAACCGGCATCAACCATTCGTTCAGCTATCTTTTTTGTTTCTGGAGAGTAATGTCCAGTTAATGATAGTAAATTTAACTGAAGTAATATCCCTTTAGCTTTTAGTTCTTCGTATTTTTCAAAATTTTTATACCAATAACTATATCTTTCCGGATGAGCTAAAATAGGTTTGTATCCATGTGTTTGGAACTTAAAAACAATCTCCTGAAAGTTTTGAGGCTCTTGCATAAAAGGCAATTCGAATAACACATGATTATTGCCAAAAGTAAGTAGTTGTTTATCGTCAATTATTTTTTCTAAGCCATCGTCTAAGTTATATTCAGCAGCAGCTTCAATTTCAATAGATATGTTTAAACGGGTTAGTTCAGCTCTTAATTTTTCCAATCCACCCAAAATAATTTCGGGAGTATTTTTATAATAATCGCACATAATATGTGGGGTAGTGATAATTTTTTGATAGCCCAAACTTTTAAAAGCTCTAATAATTTCAATAGATTGCTCTAAGGATTGAGAACCATCATCAATACCAGGAATTAAATGAGAATGCATATCGGTTTTAAACACCGAAAAATCAATAGTCGGAAATTGTTCTTTATGGAATATTTTTTTGAAAAAGTTCAAAATCAATTTTAAATTAGAGATTAAAAATTCACTTTCACAAACTTACACATTATGCTTAAACCAATCTATGGTTATTTTTAAGCCTTCATCAATAGAAAAAGAGGGATGGTAATCGATTAATTCTTGAGCAAGATTAATAGCTGCTAATGAATCTTTCACGTCTCCTAAACGAGCCTCTCGGTAAATAGGTTCAACATTATTACCAACAATACTTCTAATTTTAAAAAATAAATCGTTTATGGTTGTTCTGCCTCCAAAAGCAATATTCATTACTTTTCCTTTTACATCTTTTTCGGTAAAAAATGCTTTAATGTTTGCTTGTACTACATTTTCTACAAAAGTAAAATCTCTACTTTGCTCTCCATTTCCATTAATAAAAGGAGATTCATTTTTTAAAACAGCATCCATAAACAATGGAATAGCAGCAGCATAAGGTCCATTTGGACTTTGGTTGGGACCAAAAACATTAAAATATCTTAGTCCCACTACATCTAATCCATAAGTTAATGCAAAAACATTGGCATATAATTCTTTGGTTCTTTTGCTTACGGCATAAGGAGAAAGTTGTGTACCAATTTTTTCTTCTGCTTTAGGTAATTCTTTACTATCTCCATAAACGGAAGAAGAGCTGGCAAAAACAATACGTTTCACTGTTGAATCTTTTGCTGCAGTAAGGATGTTTAAAAAACCGGTTGCATTGGCTTCATGGGTTGATAAAGGATTTTCTATACTTCTTGGTACCGACCCCAAAGCAGCTTGGTGAGAGATATAATCAATTCCTTGAACTACTTTTTGACAAGTTTCAAAGTTGGTAATATCTCCTTCAATAAATTCAAAATTGGGTAAGCCAATAAACTTTTCAATGTTTTTTTTGTAGCCGTTAGAAAGGTTATCCAACACGACTACTTTGCCCGCGTTGTATTTTATTAAATACTCCACAATGTTAGAACCAATAAAGCCTGCACCACCTGTAACCAAAAAACTAAGTTTGGAAATGTCTTTGGTATGAAAAGGTTGGTTATACATTTATGGTTTGAGGTTTGAGGTTTGAGGTTTGAGGTTTTGGCAATCTCAAACTATTAACGTTTTTCGTATTGTTGTTCGTAATAATTTTGATAAGCTCCAGAAGTTACATTGTTTAACCACTTTTCATTGTTTAAGTACCAATCAATGGTTTTTTCAATACCTTCTTCAAACTGAAGTGAAGGTTTCCATCCTAATTCTTTTTGTAATTTGGAAGCATCAATAGCATAACGCATATCATGTCCGGCTCTGTCTTTTACGTAAGTAATTAATTTTTCAGAAGTTCCTGCTTCACGATTTAGTTTTTTGTCCATTACCTTACAAATCACTTTTATCAAATCGATATTTTTCCATTCGTTATGTCCGCCAATGTTATACGTTTCTCCAATTTTTGCTTGATGAAAAATTACATCAATCGCTTTAGCATGATCCTCTACCCAAAGCCAATCTCTAATGTTTTCTCCTTTTCCGTAAACAGGCAATGATTTGTTGTTTTTAATGTTGTGAATAAAAAGCGGTATTAATTTTTCAGGAAATTGATGAGAACCGTAATTGTTAGAACAGTTAGAAATAACCATAGGTAATCCGTAAGTATGATAATAAGCTCTTACTAAGTGGTCGGAGCTAGCTTTTGAAGCAGAATAGGGACTACGAGGGTCGTAAGAGGTAGTTTCCTCAAACATTCCTTCATTGCCTAATGAGCCATAAACTTCATCAGTTGAAACGTGGTAGAAAAGGTTTGAGGTTTGAGGTTTGAGGTTTGAGGTTTGCCAAGTTGTTTTTGCGGCATTTAATAAATTAGCTGTTCCCACAATATTGGTCATGATGAAATCCATAGGACTAGCAATAGAACGGTCAACATGTGACTCTGCTGCTAGATGAATTACAGCATCAAATTGATATTTTTGAAATAACTGATGAATAAAGTCAGTATCAACAATATCACCTTTTATAAATTCGTAATTGGTAGCGTTCTCGATATCTGTAAGATTAGCTAAATTACCAGCATAGGTTAATTTATCTAGGTTTACTATGTTGTAATTAGGATATTTATTTACAAATAATCTAACTAAATGAGAACCGATAAATCCTGCTCCTCCTGTTACTAATATTGATTTTGAGTTCATAAAGTATGAAAGTTTGTAAAGTTAATTTGTAAAATAAGAATAAGTAATATTCAACATTTAAAACTTATAATTTAAATTTCTATAAGCTCCAATAAGTTAATTCTTTAATTTTTCCTCTGAATATACCTTTTAAATCTACCAACACTCCCTTAGATGAAGAAATGCTTTTGAAATAGTTTTCATCTAAACTTTTATAATCTTCATGATTTACAGCAACTACAACAGCATCATAATTTCCTGAAGGTTTTTCAATCAATCCGAAACCATATTCGTGTTTTAAATCTTCTGAGTTGGCATAAGGATCAACCACTTCTACTTTAGCACCAAAAGAGATGAACTCATTTACCACATCAGCCACTTTAGAATTTCTAATATCGCTAACATCTTCTTTAAAAGTAGCTCCCATTACCAATACTTTGGCTTCTACAATGTTTTTGCCCGATGCAATGATTTTTTTAACCGTTTGTTTGGCAACATAACCGCCCATAGAGTCATTTACAAACCTACCTGAATTGATGATTTGAGCATGGTAACCAAATTCTTTTGCTTTATAAGTAAGGTAGTAAGGATCTACACCAATACAATGCCCGCCAACCAAACCGGGAAAGAATTTTAAGAAATTCCACTTTGTTCCGGCAGCTTCTAATACATCATAAGTATTAATACCCATTTTGTTGAAAATGATAGAAAGTTCATTTACTAACGCAATGTTTACATCACGTTGCGTATTTTCAATAATTTTTGCAGCTTCAGCAACTTTGATAGAAGCAGCCCTGTGAACTCCAGCTGTTACTACACTCTCATAAACTTTAGCAATTTCTTCCAATGATTCCGCACAACAACCGGAAACTACTTTTGTTACATTAGTTAAGGTATGGGTTGTGTCTCCCGGATTAATTCTTTCAGGAGAATAGCCTACCATAAAATCGTCTCTAAATTTTAATCCGGAAATTTCTTCCAAAACAGGAATACAGTCTTCTTCTGTGCATCCTGGATATACCGTAGATTCATACACTACATAATCGCCTTTTTTTAAGGCTTGTCCTACCGTTTTAGATGCTCCAATAAGTGGAGATAAATCGGGTAAGTTATGTTTATCAATTGGAGTAGGAACAGCAACTACAAAAAAAGTAACGTCTTTTAAATCGTTTAAATCTGCTGTAAAATGGATGTCGCAACCTTCAAAAGCAGCAGGTTCCAACTCTTCACTTGGATCGATGTTGTTACGCATCATATCCACTCTTTTTTGGTTAATATCAAACCCAACTACTTTCATTTTTCTAGCAAATTCAAGAGCGATAGGCAAGCCTACATATCCTAAACCAATGACAGCTATTTTAGT
>CAMPHX010000148.1 GCA_946886085.1 uncultured Flavobacteriales bacterium
GTAAAATAGTAACCGCACAAACAATTAGCCTAACAACAGGTTCTTATAGTTATTTTGGAGATTTAGAAAAATCAAAGAAAATAAAATTTGGTACACTTAGTCAATTTGGCTTTGGAGTGGCTTTAGGAAAAAAATTTGGTTCTTCAGTAGAAATTAAATTAGCGGCTGAAAAATTTAGTTTGGTCCAAAACGAAGTGAAGATCCTAAACAATTTAAATTTTGAAACAAAAATCACTCAATTTTCAATAGCAGCTCACTATCACTTAGCTAATGATAAAATTATAAATGCAAGTTCTAAAATTCAGCCCTATGTTGGTGTTGGGTTTGGAATGATAAATTATGAAACGTTTCATGATTTAACAGATAATAACGGACAAAAATATTATTACTGGTCTGATGCAACTATAAGAAATCAGGAAGAAAATTATGAAAATCACTTTACAAGCAGTAGACTTAAAAGAGATTATAATTATGAAACATCTGCAGAGAATAAATCACAAGCTTATACCATTCCTTTAATACTTGGTGCAACACTATTAACCGGGAATAAAATTAGTGTAGGAGTTGAAACAAAATATTACTTAACTACAACAGATAATTTAGATAATTACGAGGTAGGAGGTAAGGACGCATTTTATTATTTGGGTGCTTCCATTTCATACCATTTTAAAGGTAAAACATTAAATCAAATAAACAACATAGATTACACAGGAGAGCCTTTTTCAGAGATTGATAGATTAGACCTCGATAATGACGGAGTTGCAGATGTAAACGATTTGTGTCCTGGAACAAAAAAGGGTGTTCCTGTAAACAAAAATGGTTGTCCTATAGATAGTGATAATGACGGAGTTCCTGACTATTTAGACAAAGAACCAAATACACCCGATTCAGTTGAAGTTACTCCTGAAGGAATAACATTAACACCACAACATTATTATGTCAATTATTTAATGTACCATGGGGATATTTTCCCTGCAGCTGATTTTCTAAAAAACAATTTTTATTTTATTCCGGAATTGTTAAGAGAAGGTGTTGCCAAAATGGTAAAGGTTGAAACTAGCAACGCATTTTTTAATACAGACTCAGAGGAAATAAACGAGTTTATTAAAGAAGTACAAATTTCCGAAGATGGCACAACAATTAGAATTTACGATTCAGGCTCTAGCCCTAAAGATTAATTTGTTTGATACTGTCGAGTTTAAATACAAAGGGTTAAGCACTAAATATTCGGTTAGTCATATTCTTAAAATATTGGTTTTATTAGAAGAGCTCGAAATTAAAGAGCTTTCTAAAAACCAATTAATGGATTACCAGGAAGAATTAAACCAATTACATAGAGAGTTTTTTAATAAGCTTGAGAAGCCCGAAAATCAAATGAAATGGATTGTTGGTATTTCTGTATTAGAAAAAAATAATGTTATCATTAAAGATAATGATAACGGAGTACATTTTACTTAAAATCGACAAATTGGAAAGTTAAGGAAGGAAGAGGAAGGTTTCCTAAAATAGTTCATTCATTTGCCATTAAAAAACACATAACCAACTGTAAACCAGAAGGTTAAAAAAGTCTTATAATTAACCTTATGTTAAGTAGAGTTATATAAACACCTATTCTACCTCTGTAATAATTACTTTTTTTGGCCATAAGATAAAAGTTACAATATCCATATTGTAAACTTTTTCGGCTATATTAACTAAACTCACAAAAGTAATCTGAGTAGAGCCATTTTCCCATCTTGCATAAGCAGATTGAGAAACGTTTAATCTTTCAGCAACATATTTTTGAGAATAATCATATGCAGCTCTGATTTGTTGTAAGTGCGTGTGTATTTGAATCATCAGTTAAAACTAACAAAGTAAGTGTAACCTAAAAAATAAAGACTATGCAAAATTTGCATAAATGCACTATAACAAACTCATTATAAATAAGTGTACAACAATTAATTTATCTTAATTTCGCAGTTCTAAATAGACCGTTGGTGTTCCCTGATATCTCATATATTATAACACCACCATTATATTTAGTTTAAGGATGGGGGCTGCTTTCGGGTAGCCCCTTATTTATTTAAAAAAATATTCTTAACTTTGAAATAAAAAACAATGGCAGAAATTATACTTAATAAAGCAGCTTTAAAAAAGACTTCTTTTAATAAGTTAGACTACAGTCGTTCTATCAAAGAGTTGGTAATTAAACAACTTGGATTTAAAGCCATTAAGAAAACCACCCCTAACGGAAACATAAAGGAAACTTATGTTTCTAATTTTTAATTAATGTCTGAAAAATGTTTAATTATTATTGCAGGATGTAATGGTTCTGGGAAAAGTACTTTTACAAAAACTTTTGCTAAAAATGCTTTTGATGGAGATAAATATTTCAAAATAGAATATGATAAACTCCCGGATTCTGAATTTAAAGAACAATTTGCAATAGAAAAAGTAAAATCATTGTTTAATAATAAAATGAATTTTTCATTATTAAACAATAAATCATTTGCCTACGAAACCAATTTTAATAATAATCCTGAACGAATAATAGACAATTTTAAAAAGCAAGATTTTAAAATTCAAGTTTATTATTTGTGTTTGTTTGATACGTCTCAAGCTAAAAAAAGAGTATTAAAAAGAATTACTCAAGGTGGTCACTTTGTAAATGATACTGAAATTGTCGAGCGTTTTAAAGATGGATATAAAAATCTTGACAAAGTTTTTAATAAGATAGATGAATTATTATTAATAGATGCTTCTCAGGATATTAAAATAGATATAGACACAAAAGAAATCAATAAAGACAAACTAGATACTATAGCTGTCTTTAGTAATGGAGAATTACTGTTCTATGATACTGAAAAAATAAAAAAATTATTTACTCTTCAGGAAATAAAATCTATAACTAAAATTATCCACTCACATGAAGAGTTATTAGCTAAGAAAAACAATGAACTTAAAAAATGAAAAAGTTTGTTCAACTATTGAAAATATTATTGATTATCATAACTACACGCCCCAACCAAGTAGAAAATGAAATAAAAAAAATTAAGGACCGGCATTAGCAGATCCTTAGTTTTTTAATCATGCCTATTTATTAAAAATTCTCATGTAGCTTTTTTAGCTAATTTTGTAGATATGCAAATCATCCCATTACATAACTCTTTAGAACTGCAACTTTATAAAGCAGATACTAATACCGAATTTGCTTTACCTTACTCCATTAAGTTAATCGCTACCAATTTAGATGATAATCCAACATTATTTTAATCAAAAGAAAAACTAGCCTTATAATCTTTTAGTTCAAGTACCGCATCAAAACTTTTCCCTGCTTTAGATTTAAAGCCTTTAATCTTATCAATCTTACCTTTTTCTAATAAATTGTAAAGTTGTTTATCAGATAGTTTTTTTCCTGCAATTTCTCTCCAAATTTTAAAATCGCATTTTTCAGTATTACAAAACATACCAGAGGGTTTTAATTGAACTGTTTGCCCCTTGCATTTAGGACATGATTTTTTTACCGACACATCGTCCTGCGTACCTTTAAAATCAAAAACAACCTCAAAATTTTCAAGTTTTAAAGCTGTATCAAACTTTTTCCCTGCTTTAGATTTAAAACCTTTAATAACAGAGGTGCAACCTTTATTTATTAAATCATCAATATGTGATTCAGTTAGAGCTCGTCCTGATACTTTTTTAAATATTTTAAAATCACAAGCTTCAACATTGCAAAAAGCACCGGAATTATTTCTAATTACTTTTCCTGTTTTACATTTTGGGCAGTTAAGAAGTTCGGCTTCAATCTTTGCTATAAATTCATCACTTTTAGCACTTGTACTAATTTCTAAAATCAAATCTTTAATGAAGCTTTCAATTTCTTTTCTAAATACAGAAGCAGAATAATTACCTGTATTAATTTGGTTTAATTTATATTCCCATTCTCCTGTCATTTCAGGAGATTTAATTTTATCATCAACTAAATATATAAGCTCACGACCTTTAGTTGTAGAGATATTGTTTCTTCCTTTTTCTATTACATACCCTCTTTTTTTCAAAAGTTCAATAATTACTGATTTTGTAGAAGGAGCTCCAAGCCCTCTTTCTTTCATAGCTTCTTTTAGTTCTTCATCTTCTACAAACTTTCCTGCAGTATCCATTGCAGTTAAAAGAGTTGCATCTGTAAAATATTTAGGTTTAGTTTCTTCTTTTTTAACGATTTGTAAATTTTCAAGATTTGCAACATCATTTACTTTAAAAAACTTATCTAAAGTTAAACTTTCTTGTTCTTCATTTAAAACCTTTTTAAGAGCTGTAAAACCTTTTTCTTTTACAACTCTATAAGAACCCTTAAAAACACTATCAGAAGCTTTAATATCTAAAAAAACAGTATCATAAACAAACTCTTTACCAAAGGATGTTACAAATCTGTTTTTAATCAAATTATAAACTTTAGTTTCTTTCTCTGATAATTTAATACTATTTTCATTTTCACCAGTTGGAATTATAGCGAAATGGTCGGTTACTTTTGCCGAATTAAAAAATTTAGGTGGGTTTGATTTATCTTTTAAAAACTCATTTTGTTCAGCTGCAGTAAATTTTTCTAAAATTAAAAAAGCATCATTTATCATGCTTTCAGGTAAATATGACGAATCAGTTCTTGGGTAAGTAACTAATTTTTTTTCATATAAACTTTGAGTAATAACAAGAGTTTCACTTGCTTTTAAACATAAAGTATTATTAGCAGTTTTTTGTAATTCAATTAAATCAAAAGGACGAGAAGGATTTTGTCTGAATGTTTTACTTTCAATATTAATACATGTACCTGAAACA
>CAMPHX010000149.1 GCA_946886085.1 uncultured Flavobacteriales bacterium
TTTGTAAAAAATAAAGTATTCACCAAAACCTATAAATTATGAAAAATAAAAAATTAACTTTTAACTTAAACAAAAGCTTATGGCTATTTACTATAAGTTTTCTAATTTCAATAGGGCTGCAAGCCCAAAACGCAACATGGAGTTTACCTCCTTATTATTATGATGTTCCCAATGGTCAGCCCGTTCTTTTCCCCACGCAAACAGGTTCCAGTGGTATATTTCCGAATTATGCAGGAGGAGTTGCAGGAGAAGCCGATTACACCCATGCTGCCATGCAAGATATAAATGGGGATATTTTATTTTTTATGGTAGATGGAGTAATTTATGACAAAGATGGTTATGGTATGGGCGAGTTAGATGGTTCTCATTTATATGCTTTAGGGAACTTTAAAGGCATAACAGAAATAATAATCGTTCCTGTACCAGAAAATTGTGAGCAATATTATATCATTGGTGTTTTTGCCGATAACAATCCCTTAAATGCAGGAACTACTTTCAAACCATTTTATGCCATTTTAGATTTAAGTGTTCCCAATACCTCTTCAGGTAGATTAGGTACTTTAGTAAATCATTCAGGCAGTGAACTACTTACTGCCAATCTTTATGATTTAACTAGCGGTATTTCTCCTAGTTGGGGAGGACCAAAATTTAAAAATTGTTTTATTGCAGCAAGTAAATTACGTTCAGATAATACTCGTCTTTTATTTGCTTCCAACGGTGGACGTGTTTGGAGATATGAAATTTCATCAACAGGTATAGCTTTTGACAATTACTCTTTTTCTATAAATGGAGATCCGGATGCTGTAGATATGCGTTCTGAAATGGAATTGTATGAGTTTAGTAATGGTAATTACAGAATTGCTGTGCCTCATGCTTCTGGTAATCCTAATACAAGAGTTTTTATTTCTGATTTAGATAACAATGGTGATTTAATTCCCAGTACTGACCATGTATTAGATTTTCCATCTATTTCAGGAGACCATGCTTACATAAAAGGCATGGAATTTTCTCCCAACGGAAGATATTTATATATAACCCATATTACTAATAGTTTAACCTTTACTTCTTTTCCATTTAAAATATACGATGTAAACACAAGTAGCTTTATTACTCCTGTTCATTCAGGATTAATTAACGACATACCTAATTTTCAACATTCAACCATTGAGTTGGCAAGTGATGGAAAATTGTATTTTGCTAACGGCTCTAACCTTGCTACTATTGATAATGCAGATAACCCTTTAAGTTTAACATGGAACAATAGTCAAGTAAGTTTAAGTAGCTACAACTATAATTCACTAGGCGGCAGTTTATCACTTAACGAAGCCTTTTCTTTATATGTTATCCCAGATCAAGTAGATGATATGGATTATACCGCCCATTTTACTGCTACACCAGAGTGTTGTATAATTTATACCAGTTTTGATGTAGAAGCCGACAAAAACAACCAAGAATATACAGGAACAGCTACATGGAGTCCAGGAGCAACCAATAACCCTTTTGGTTCTGTAAGTGGTACAGTAACCGTTAGAGATTTATTAGTAATTAAAAATGGAGCTAACATTACCATAAACAACATGCGTTTTGAGTTTGATGTTAACGCAAGGCTTATTGTAGAAAACGGAGCTCGTTTAACCATCAACAACACTACACTTACTGTTTATGATGGTTGTGATGGAAATAATTTAATGTGGCAAGGTGTTGAAGTTTGGGGAATAGGAACAGGAACTTTTCAACCAGCGGTTTCAGGTAGATTTATCGCTCAAAACAATTCTATAATTGAACACGCTATAGAGGGAGCTGTTAATTTCAAACACGCTACTAGTGCTAACAATGGAGGTATTATTCAAGCAAATACAGGTACTGAATTCAGAAACAACTTTAAAGATGTGGTGTTTAATGCTTTTCAATCGGTTTTCGGTAGTAGTCAACTTAACGACCAATCATATTTTAGCGATGTAACGTTTATTACCGATGCATCTTTAAATAATCCTTCTTATAATAACGGTATTATACATGCTACCTTAAATGAAGTTACAGGCATTACTTTTTCAGGTTGCGATTTTGAAAATACTGATGTATTAGGTACGACTTACCCTTACTTAGGTAGAGGTTCTGGATTAGTAGCTTACGATGCTAAATTTACAGTAAATGCCAGATGTTTATCTTTGTTTATGCCTTGTACAGGCTATGATGAATCTAATTTTACTAATTTAACTGGTGGAATTTTTGCTTCTAATGCTACTACTCGTTCACAAATTGCTGATGTTAGTAGAAGTAATTTTAACAATATTTGGAGAAGTATTTACCTCAACAACATGGAGCCTCCAAAAGTAATTTTAAACGATTTTAATGTTGGAGCTACACTTTCATATCCTTTATTTATGTCTTATGGGTTGTACTTAAACAATTGCAGTGGATATACGATTGAAAACAATAACTTGACTACTACTTATGGTGGTTATGTGGGCGTTTATGTTAATAATTCAGGTACTGCTGCTAATGAAGTTTACAGAAACAACTTTAGTAATTTAATTGTTGGTTCACAAGCAGCAAGTACCAATGGAGACAATATAGGCAATGGAGTTGGTTTAGAATTTAGATGTAATACGTATGAAGATATTGCTGATTATGATATTTTGATTTCTTCAGGAATGGTAGCAGACGACCACGGAAATTGTTTGACGGTAACAGGCCCTTCTAATAACCAATTTTCTTACACTACTCAGTATGGTGATTTTTGGGCGGCAACTTCTTCTTTAGGAGTACCAACTTACAGATACAGTCCACCTAATGGCTACAATTTAGAACCTAGAAATACTTATTATAACCCGATAAATACTGCTACCCACGAATGTGTTAATTTACCAGCTTTCAATCCAAGTAACTCTTGTCTAGACAGACAAAGTGGTGGTGGAATGATGATGATGTCAACAGAGTTGTCTACACAAGAAGCAGAGTATGATAGTATAAACAACTTAATGAGTACTAAAGATACTTCTTTATTAAAAGTCTTAGAGCAAGATTTAGCAGTTGTTAAAAGCCAAATGCAAAGAACTAGAAGTTATATAATGCAAGAATTATTGTTAGGTGATGAAAATAGTGATGGTAAATTAGAAGCTATCAACTTTTTACAACAACACGCTGCTTATAACACTAATGCAGATGAACAAGCACTTGCACAATTGTTAATTGCTACAGGTAATATTGGAACTGCTCAAAGTAAAATTGCTCAATTACAAAGCAAACCAAACAACCAACAATTTGTTGAGTTCAGCAATATTGCTATTATTTTAAAGCAACATCCAAAACAAAGCAAAGCGTTGCTAAAAGATAGTGTTTTATTGCAACAAGTAGAAGCTCTTGCTGCTGAAACAGAAGTTTGTAACGGTGTAGCATCAGCTCGTGCTTTATTGGTAGGTTTAGGTTTAGCAACTTATGAGGAAACTATTGAGGTAGTTATTCCAACAAGTAGTAAAGCTCGTTTGGCAAATGAAGAAAATGAAACAAACGCTACAAACAATGATAGTTTTGTTAACGTATTCCCGAATCCTGCTAACGATAATTTAACTATTAGCCATAATTTAGAAACTAAAAATGGTATTGTTTATCTTGAAATTATGGATGTGATGGGTAGAATTTTAATCAACAAAACTATTAACAATACCAATAACCAAATAGACATCAACCAATTATCATCTGGTTTGTATTTTTACAATGTCTTACAAAATAATAAAATGGTGCAGAGTGGTAAGTTAGTGGTAGAGTAATTGAATGGTTACCTTAAACAAAAAAAAAATCAGCCTTAGAAAATTCCAAGGCTGATTTTTTTTTGCAATTATCCCATCTTAAAATATTTTTATTGTTACTTAAAACAAATCAACACCGGTAAAGGTTGAAGGCGATATTTTTTTCAATTCTGCCTTAATTTCATCATTCACGTTTAACGTTTCAATGAAATCGGCAATAGAAGTAGCTGTAATTTTTGTATTGGTTCTTGTAAGTTCCTTTAAGGCTTCGTAAGGCTTTGGATAACCTTCTCTTCTCAATACTGTTTGAATAGCCTCAGCAACTACTGCCCAATTATTTTCTAAATCTTCAGCAATTTTAGCTTCATTTATTAATAATTTTTTCCATCCTTTTTGTAGCGACTGAAGTGCTAAAACGGTGTGTCCTATTGGCATTCCAACATTTCTTAATACTGTTGAATCTGTTAAATCTCTTTGTAAACGAGAGATAGGCAATTTTGCTGCTAAATGCTCAAAAAGTGCATTGGCAATACCTAAATTTCCTTCAGCATTTTCAAAATCTATTGGATTTACCTTGTGTGGCATAGCCGAAGATCCTATTTCTCCTTCTTTAATTTTTTGTTTAAAGTAATCCATAGAAACATAGGTCCAAATATCTCGACTTAAATCTACTAAAATGGTATTAATACGTTTTTGAGCATCGAATAAAGCTGCTAAATTATCGTAATGTTCAATTTGTGTAGTAATTTGAGAGCGTTGTAAACCTAGTTTATCTTTGGCAAAATCATTAGCAAATTTAATCCAGTTTATTTGTGGGTAAGCTACATGGTGTGCATTAAAATTACCTGTTGCTCCACCAAATTTTGCAGCAAAAGGAATGGCTTTTAATTGTGCTAACTGAACTTCTAAACGTTCAATAAAAACAGCTATTTCTTTACCTAATTTTGTTGGTGAAGCTGGTTGTCCATGCGTTCTTGCCAACATAGGAACATTTTTCCAATCGTTAGCACTTTCTTTTAACATGGTAATGGTCGAGTTCAACAACGGAAGATATAC
>CAMPHX010000150.1 GCA_946886085.1 uncultured Flavobacteriales bacterium
TATTTTAATGATGAAGTACAATTTAAAACCATTGATGGAGAAATTTTTTGGGGATATCTATCCTTATCGCCTTTTAATGCAGCCAAAAACAATTACTACTTGTTACAAATAAGAAATATAGATGCAAAGAAAAAGTACGATGAAAAAATAGCTAAGAACAGCGAAAAATACCGTTTTATCTTAGATAATTTAGATGAATTTATCTATTTAGCAAACTACTCCAAAGGGAATATCCCCGATTTTGAATATGTAAGTCCTTTTATTGAAGAAATTTTTGGTATCAAACCCCACCAAAATGTTTCTCAAGAGATTCAGGAAAAGGTAGCTGAGTTATACCATCCTGAAGATGTCCCTAAAATAAAAAAAGAAAAAGATCAATTCTTTAGTGATAAAAAAACCGCTGTATTCAATTATCGAGTGAAACCACTTGGTAAAGATAAATACATTTGGATTCAAGAAAAAGTGTTCCCACGCTTAGATGAAAATGACAATATCATAGAAATTTTAGGAATTTTACGAAAAAAAGAAGATTGATTTTAGATTAGAAATTAGAGGTTAGAAATTGTGAAACGACAACGATTAACTTTTAACAAATAACTATTAACTTCAAACCTCCAACCTTTTTATTTCCTTAATTTTGTCCTAATTATTTTTATTAATGGCAAAAATAGGCGATATAGAACTTGGTGAGTTCCCACTTTTACTTGCTCCAATGGAAGACGTTAGCGACCCACCTTTTCGTGCTTTATGCAAAGAGAATGGTGCTGATTTAATGTACACAGAATTTATTTCCTCAGAAGGACTAATTAGAGATGCCGCAAAAAGTGTAAAAAAGCTCGATATTTTTGAATACGAACGTCCTATTGGCATTCAGATTTTTGGAAATGATATTGAATCCATGCGTCAGGCAACAGAAGTAACCACCCAAGCCAATCCCGATATTATTGATATTAATTATGGTTGTCCTGTAAAAAAAGTAGCTTGCAAAGGTTCCGGAGCCGGTATTTTGCAAGACATTCCTAAAATGGTAAAAATGACTGCCGAGATTGTAAAATCTACGCATTTACCCGTTACCGTAAAAACCCGTTTGGGTTGGGACGAAAGCACCAAATACATTGTTGAAGTAGCAGAAAGATTGCAAGATGTTGGCATACAAGCCATCTCTATTCACGGTAGAACCAGAAAACAAATGTACAAAGGAGAAGCCGACTGGACCTTAATTGGCGAAGTAAAAAACAACCCAAGAATGCATATTCCTGTTTTTGGAAATGGAGATGTAGATACCCCCGAAAAAGCCTTAGCAAATAAGAATAGATATGGTATTGATGGCGTAATGATAGGTAGAGCAAGTATTGGTTATCCTTGGATTTTTAATGAGATTAAGCATTTTATGGCTACCGGAGAACATCTTGCTCCACCAACCATAGAACAACGTATAAATGTTGCTAAACGCCATTTAGAAATGTCTATAAAATGGAAAGGTGAAAAATTAGGCATTGTTGAAATGCGAAGACATTATGCTAATTATTTTAAAGGGATTCCTCACTTAAAAGAATTCAGAATAAAACTAGTTACCGAAACTAATCCCGAAATTTTATTCCAAACCTTGAATGAAATTACTACTGCATTGAGTTATTAAAGATGCTTTTTAGTAAGCACTCTTACTGGATACCAAGAAGCCAAAAAGCCAATTATCAATACAATAATAGTAATGTAAACAAAATCTAACCCCTCTAATTTTATAGGGTAAAACTCTACCACACTGCCATCTAATCTCAACAAACCAAACTGCATTTGTAGCCAACATACAAAGGCTCCCAACACCATTCCGGAAATAGCTCCGGCTAAATTAATAATCATCCCCTCCATAAAAAATAGTTGTTTAATGGTTTTTCTGGAAGCTCCCATAGTACGTAAAATCCAAATATCTTTTTTCTTATCAATAATTAACATGGTAAGCGAACCAATAATGTTAAAAGAAGCGATTATCAATATAAAGGTTAGGATAAGGAAAGTAATCCATTTTTCAGTTTTGTTGGTTTTAAAAATCAACTCATTCAGCTCATGTCGAGTTTTTACTACATAATCATCACCCAAAATAGCCTGTATTTTTTCTTTTGCTTTTTCATGATTTACTCCCAATTTTAGCCCCAACTCTACAGATGATATTTTTCCTTCGTAAGAAAGTACTTTTTGTGCAAACCTTAAAGGTGTAACTACATATTTGGTATCAAAATCAGGATTGACAGAAAAAATACCTGTTGGAATAGCAAATTTTCGAGTAAACTCATCCGTTGGAACAAATGCTTTTGCTAAACCTTTTTTCGGGACAATAATACTCACTTGTTCCACTATCATGTTGTGTAAATACAAAGATAATTTATCAGCAATTCCATAACCCAATACTATTTTATTAGAATCATCCATCATCACTTGTCCTTCAATCATTAGGGTGTCTAAGCCCGTCATTTCGTAAAACTGCGGTTCAACACCTTTTAAAGTAGCAATGGTTTGTTTCTCCATATATTTCACCAACACTACATCCTCCACAGCATGGTTATAAAAAGCCACTTCATCCAATTGTAACATTTTATCTTTAGGAAAATCAGCAACATCAAATGTTTTACCTTTGGTAGCTTCAATTTTTATATCCGGATCGAATGAAGCATAAAGCTTTTCCACCAAATCTTCCAGTCCATTAAAAGCAGAAAGTACAATTACCAACGCTAAAGTCCCTACAGCAATACCAAGCACCGAAATCCACGAAATAATGTTAATGACATTATGCGATTTTTTGGCAATAAAGTACCTTTTAGCTATGTAAAACGGAAAATTCAATTTTTATAAACTTATTTTCTTTCATTAATTAAAGTGGCTGAATTATAAAGTTGGAATACAAGGCTTTCGAAGTTTTTAAAATCAAGAGTTTACTAACGTAAATGACTGACTTTTAAAAACGAGAATAACGAAGTAATCGGACTTTATAAACAGACACTATCAGTCGGCTAATTTACAACTTTTAAAATAAGTTAAATTCAATTATGACAATTAATAGGTGTTGGAATTTGAGTAACTTTGTGCTATCATTAATTAACTTCCTATGCTCAACTGGATAAAAAATCATAAAATTTCTTTTCTTATAGCTTTTTTAGGTACTGCTGCCGGATATGCCTATTGGTATTTTATCGGTTGTGAAAGTGGCTCATGTGCCATTACTTCTGTTTGGTATAGAACGGCTGGCTATGGAGCATTTATGGGTTGGTTAGTGGGAGATTTTGCTAACGATAAATTTAACAAACAAAAAAATAAAACAGACCATAAATAAAATTTTTTGTTTAGCGTATACTATTGCGATTACAGCGTTACTAGCTTGTGGCGATGAAAAAACTGCCGAACAACAAAAAGTTGTAACAGTAGAAGAACAGCCTAAACAAATTGCTGAAGGTGTTGAAGAACTTACCATAGAAGAAAGTCAAGCTTACACGCTAAAAGGACAAGAAATTGCTCAACAAGCGTTTAAGGCATTGAGCGGAAATTTAAAAAAAGCCATGAGCGAAGGTGGTGTTAAAAATGCTGTTAAATTCTGTAATGTAAATGAAAGTGTTATTGTTGATTCACTTTCAAAACATTATGATGTTAACATTAAAAGAACCAGCCACAAGTTACGAAATGAGAAAAACAAACCCAATGCTTCTGAGCAAGAAATGATTGATTACTACCTAAATGCTTCAAAAACTACCGAAGATTTATTTCCTGAAGTAAAACGAAATACCGATAATACAGTAAGCTTTTACGCTCCTATTCATTTACAACCGCTTTGTGTTACATGTCACGGAACAGTTGGAAAAAGAGTAAGCGAAACCGATTACAAATCTATTTTAGCCCTTTATCCTAACGATAAAGCAATTGATTTTGATATTGATGAGTTTAGAGGAATTTGGAGCATCACTTTTAAATAATTTACCATGGCAACATTTAATGAAATTATTAATTCCGACCAACCCGTTTTAGTAGATTTCTTTGCTACTTGGTGTGGCCCATGCAAAGCAATGTCGCCAATTTTAGATGATGTTGCTAAACAAGTACAAGGCAAAGCCAGGGTATTAAAAATTGATGTAGATAAAAACCAACAAGCTGCTACAGCTTATCAGGTAAGAGGTGTGCCGACACTAATTTTATTTAAAAATGGCAAACAGCTTTGGCGACAATCAGGTGTGGTAGATGCCAATCAGTTAGTGCAAATTATTAATCAGCACAGCTAATTCTAATTTGTGCTATAAAAATCTATCTATTTTCTAGTTTTTGGGAGTTTTCTTGCAAAGACTAATTTTCTTAAAAAAGATTATTAGCTTTGGTGCTTTATTTTTAAGCAACACATTTTCACTGTTTTCAGTATTAAAACTAATGAATAAGCAAATCGGCATAATTTTTTTACTTTTTTTGCTTGCTACTCAATTAGCTTTTAGTCAGCAACTTAATCTACCACTCAACAGAGAATTTAATTTGGTGAATCAAAAAGAATTCAATGCATTAGAAAATAATGTACACACTTCTTTTCATCCTATTCTTCAATCAAAAGTAGCAACAGACAGCTTTTATTTGCTTAAAAACCATGAGCAAGATGCTTACCTTATCAATATAAATAAAACTTACTTAAAAGATAAATCGTGGTTTTCCAGAAAACTGTTTCACGAAAATTTTGTGAGAGTTGATACAGGCGATTTTTACCTTACCATAGATCCTTTGCTTAATTTGGAAATGGGACAAGATGGCGAATCCCTCAACAAAGAACAAACAC
>CAMPHX010000151.1 GCA_946886085.1 uncultured Flavobacteriales bacterium
ATCCTACACGTTAGGCGATGGAAGGTCTATCGAAATTGAAACAGGCAGATTAGCGAAACAAGCTCATGGATCTGTAGTTTTAAAAATGGGTAATACCATGTTGTTAGCAACTGTTGTTTCAGATAAAGAAGCAGCAGAAGGAACAGACTTTTTACCTCTTACAGTAGAATATAAAGAAAAATACGCCTCTGCCGGAAGATTTCCTGGAGGTTTCTTAAAAAGAGAAGCTCGTCCTTCAGATAGCGAAGTATTAGTTTGTCGTTTAATTGACAGAGCTATACGTCCGTTATTTGCAGATGATTATCATGCAAACACTTCAATAGTTGTAAACCTTATCTCTCATGGAGATGATACCTTACCAGATGCGTTGGCTTGCTTAGCAGCTTCTGCAGCTATTGCTGTTTCTGATATTCCGTTTAACGGACCAACATCAGAAGTGCGTATAGCAAGAATAGATGGAAATTTTGTAATTAATCCTACAAGAGAAGATTTAGAAAAATCGGATATTGATATGATGATTGCAGGAACATTGGACAACATCAACATGGTGGAAGGTGAAATGTTAGAAATTTCTGAAGCAGAAATGCTTGAAGCAATTAAAATTGCCCACATTGAAATTAAAAAACAATGTCAATTACAATTAGATTTAGCTGCTGAGGTAGAAAAATCGAAAGTAAAAAGAGATTATGAACATGAACCAGTTCCTCTTCCTGAATTAGAAGCTAAAATTAGAACAGCTATTTATGATAAATGTTATGCTGTAGCTAAAGAAGGTAACGCTGATAAAAAATTGAGAGGAGAAAAATTCAAAGCAATAAGAGAAGAAGCAAAAGCTTTATTATCTGAAGAAGAATTAGAACAAACATTTTTGTTGAAAAAATATTTTCATGATATTGAAAAAGAAGCAATAAGAGATTGCGTTTTAGCAGAAAGAACTCGTTTAGATGGAAGAAAATTAAATGAAATTCGCCCAATATGGAGTGAGGTAGATTATTTACCTGGAGCTCATGGTTCGGCTATCTTTACAAGAGGAGAAACTCAATCATTAACCACAGTTACCTTAGGTAATAAAATGGATGAACAATTGATTGATGCTGCTACATATAGAGATACGTCTAAGTTTCTTTTACATTATAACTTCCCTGCATTTTGTACAGGAGAAGCATATCCAAATAGAGGAACAAGCCGTAGAGAAATTGGTCATGGAAATTTAGCTATGAGAGCTTTGAAACCAATGTTGCCAACAGGTTCAGAAAATCCTTATACTATAAGAATTGTTTCCGAAATTTTAGAATCTAACGGTTCATCATCTATGGCAACTGTTTGTGCCGGAACATTAGCATTAATGGATGCGGGTGTACAAATTAAAAGACCTGTTTCAGGTATTGCAATGGGATTAATTTCTAAAGGAGATAAATACGCTGTATTATCTGATATCTTAGGAGATGAAGATCACCTTGGAGATATGGATTTTAAAGTAACAGGAACTACAGAAGGTATTACTGCTTGTCAGATGGATATTAAAGTAGATGGATTATCTTACCAAGTGTTGGAAGAAGCATTAGCTCAGGCTAGAGAAGGAAGATTACATATTTTAGGAGAAATTGCTAAAACGATGTCAGCTCCTAATGCAGATTACAAACCACACACACCAAGAATTACTCAAATCACTATTCCTAAAGAAATGATTGGAGCAGTAATTGGACCAGGTGGAAAAATCATCCAAGAAATACAAGCTTCTACAGGAGCAACTATTACCATTGAAGAAAAAGACAACAAAGGTATTGTAGATATCATGACTAATGATGGCGAAGCAATGAAAGCTGCATTAGCTAGAATTAAAGCAATTACTGCTGTTCCTGAAGTTGGCGAAGTATATAAAGGTAAAGTAAAATCGATTACTAACTTTGGTGCTTTTGTGGAAATTATTCCTGGAAAAGACGGATTACTTCACATTTCTGAAATCAACTGGGATAGAGTAGAAAAAGTAGAAGATGTGTTGAAAGAAGGACAAGAGATAGAAGTTAAATTGATAGAAGTTGACCAAAAAACAGGTAAACTAAAACTATCAAGAAAAGTGCTTTTAGAAAGACCTCAAAAACAAAACGCAGAACAATAAAATGATGTTTTGTAATAGTAAAATAATAAAGAGAAGCTGTGTTTATTTACAGCTTCTCTTTTTGTTTGTAGCTTTATCTTCTTGTTCAAATGCTCAAACACAACTTTCTCAAATTAAGGATTTTGGGGAAAATAAAGGAAATTTAAAAATGTACAATTATGTACCTGCCAATTTACCTGAATCAACAAAAGTACCTTTGGTATTTGTATTACACGGTTGTACGCAATCGGCAGAGCAAATTTCTAGTGAAACAGGTTGGAATAAATTGGCAGATAGTTTACAATTTATAGTTGTTTATCCTGAGCAGCGAATGATTAACAATGCCGGGAAATGTTTTAATTTTTTCTTAGGTTTTGAATCTAAAAAAGATAAAGGAGAAGTGGCATCTATAAAAGAAATGATAGATTATACCTTTGCTAATTACAATATTGATAGCAGCCAAGTATTTATTGTTGGAATGTCTGCCGGAGGAGCAATGACAAACGCTTTGTTAAATGCTTATCCTACTATTTTTAAATCGGGAGCAATGTTGGCAGCACCTTCCAATTTGTTTGATAAGAATACCTTACCACCCGAAAAACAACCTGTTGTTGCCATTGTTCAGGGAGAAGATGATATCATTGTTCCGGAAAAAAACTCCGATAAAATATTAAATCAATGGGTAGCAAAACATCAACTTGATACCGCTAATAACGAGTTGTTTACCAATTATATGGATATAGATGTGTTGTATGCACAGTATTTTTATAATTCAAAAGATGAGTTAAAAATTATTTTGTTGAAATCTAAAAAGGTGAAACATAAACTTTTAATTACCGAAGGAGATGCTATTGATCAAGGAGGTAAGCACGATTTTCATACCGATGATATTGGTTTTCACTCTACTTATTGGTTAGCCTCATTTTTCGGATTGACAAAAGATAGTATTCCGATAAAAAAAGTCAGTAATTAGTAGGTGATTTCAAGCATCAAAAACAATAGATTTTTACTAATTTCGCAACACTTAGTTCGTAAAGCAATAAATTATGGAAATAATAGAAAAATACACGCCTAAAAATAAAATTAGAATTGTTACTGCTGCTAGTTTGTTTGACGGACATGATGCAGCTATCAACATTATGCGTAGAATTATTCAGGCAACAGGTGTTGAAGTTATTCATTTAGGTCACGATAGAAGTGTGGATGAAGTGGTGAATTGTGCCATTGAAGAAGATGCTAATGCTATTGCTATGACTTCCTACCAAGGCGGACATGTGGAGTATTTTAAATACATGTATGATTTATTGAAAGAAAAAGGTTGCGAACACATTAAAATATTTGGAGGAGGAGGAGGAACTATTCTTCCTTCAGAAATTGAAGAACTAGAAGCTTACGGAATTTGCAGAATTTATCATCCCGACCATGGTAGAGCTATGGGCTTACAGGGAATGATTAATGATATGATACAAAAGTGTGATACACCCACACCGGATTTACCAAAAACAGGAAATTTAGCAGATGCTTTAGTTAAAAAAGATGTTCCAACAATTGCTCGATTGATTTCTTTAGCAGAAAACAGACATGAAGATTTTGAGAAAGCATTTTCTTCCATTTCTTTAGGGACAGCTCCTGTATTGGGAATAACCGGAACAGGTGGAGCAGGAAAATCTTCCTTGGTAGATGAATTGGTAAGACGCTTTTTAATTGATTTTGAAGATAAAACCATAGCCATTGTTTCTGTTGATCCATCAAAACGAAAAACCGGTGGAGCATTGCTTGGCGATAGAATAAGAATGAATGCCATTAAAAACGAAAGAGTTTATATGCGTTCGTTAGCTACTCGTCAGAGTAATTTGGCATTGAGTAAGCATGTTGCTGAAGCTATTCAGGTGTTAAAAGCCGCACAATACGATTTAATTATTTTGGAAACTTCAGGTATTGGTCAGTCGGATACTGAAATTATGGATCATTCAGATGTTTCACTATACGTAATGACGCCTGAATTTGGTGCTGCCACTCAATTAGAGAAAATTGACATGCTAGATTTTGCTGATGTGGTTGCCCTCAATAAATTTGATAAACGTGGTGCGTTAGATGCGTTGAGAGATGTTAAAAAGCAATACAAACGTAATCACATGCTTTTTGAAGTTGCTGATGACGATATTCCTGTTTATGGAACCATTGCGTCTCAATTCAACGATCCGGGCATGAATCAGTTGTATAAAGTGGTAATGGATAAATTGGTGGAGAAAACCAATACCGATATGGTTTCTACTTTTGAGATTACTGCTGAAATGTCGGAAAAAATATTTGTTATTCCACCGAGTAGAAATCGTTATTTATCTGAAATTGCAGAAAACAACAGGTCTTACGATAACTGGGTGGATGAACAAGTGGCTATTGCTAATAAGTTATATGCCATCCACAATACACTAGAAATTCTTAAAGGAAAAGACGAAAGTATTGCCAAAGTACTTCAAGCAGAATTTGATTCCTTAAAACTCAATTTTGACCCCAAGAACTGGATCATTATTGAAGAATGGAACGATAAAGTAGCTAAATACAAAGCTCCTTTTTATAAATTTAAAGTGAGAGATAAAGAATTATCTATTTTAACCCATACAGAAAGCTTATCACATACCCAAATTCCTAAAGTGGCTTTACCAAAATATAAAGGCTGGGGAGATGTGTTGCGT
>CAMPHX010000152.1 GCA_946886085.1 uncultured Flavobacteriales bacterium
GTAAAAGACTATGAGTGTCATTGCGGAAAATATAAAAGAATTAGATATAAAGGAATTATTTGCGATAGATGTGGTGTTGAAGTTACTGAGAAAAAAGTAAGAAGAGAAAGAATGGGACATATTTCATTAGTAGTTCCTGTTGCACATATCTGGTACTTTAAATCTTTACCAAACAAAATTGGCTACCTATTAGGTTTACCAACTAAAAAGTTGGATGCTATTATCTATTACGAAAGATATGTAGTAATTAACCCAGCAGGTGTTAATGGCGTTGATGGAGAACCAATACAATATCTAGATTTCTTAACAGAAGAAGAGTATTTTGATATTATTGATACCCTTCCAAAAGAGAATCAATATTTAGATGATGCTGACCCAAATAAGTTTATTGCTAAAATGGGTGCTGAAGCTTTATATGAATTATTAAGAAGATTGGATTTAGATAGCTTATCTTACGATTTAAGACATAAAGCAAATAATGAGACTTCTCAACAAAGAAAAAATGAAGCATTAAAAAGACTTCAAGTTGTTGAAGCTTTCAGAGCATCTAAAGAAAATATTGATAACAGACCAGAATGGATGATATTAAAGGTAGTTCCAGTTATTCCACCGGAATTAAGACCTTTAGTACCTCTTGATGGTGGTAGATTTGCTACATCTGATTTAAATGATTTATACAGAAGAGTTATCATCAGAAATAATCGTTTAAAAAGATTAATGGAAATTAAAGCTCCAGATGTAATCTTAAGAAACGAAAAACGTATGCTTCAAGAGTCTGTTGATGCATTGTTAGACAACTCTAGAAAATCTAGTGCTGTTAAAACTGATGCTAACAGAGCGTTAAAATCTTTATCAGACAGTTTAAAAGGTAAATCAGGTCGTTTCCGTCAAAACTTGCTTGGAAAACGTGTTGATTATTCAGCTCGTTCGGTAATTGTTGTTGGACCGGATTTGAAATTACACGAATGTGGTATTCCTAAAGATATGGCTGCAGAGCTTTACAAACCATTTATCATTAGAAAACTAATTGAAAGAGGTATTGTAAAAACAGTAAAATCAGCTAAAAAAATAGTTGATAAAAAAGAGCCTGTTGTTTGGGATATTTTAGAAAACATATTAAAAGGACATCCTGTATTACTTAACCGTGCTCCTACGTTGCACCGTTTAGGTATTCAGGCTTTCCAACCAAAATTAATTGAAGGTAAAGCTATTCGTTTACACCCATTAGTATGTACTGCATTTAATGCGGATTTTGATGGTGACCAAATGGCAGTTCACTTACCGTTAGGTAATGCTGCAATTTTAGAAGCTCAATTATTAATGTTGTCTTCACATAATATTCTTAATCCTGCAAACGGTACTCCGGTAACTCTTCCTTCTCAGGATATGGTTCTTGGGTTATATTATATAACTAAAGAAAGAAAATCCACTAAAGATCATCCCGTAAATGGAGAAGGTAAAATGTTCTACTCTCCGGAAGAAGTAATTATTGCTCTTAATGAAGGTAAACTTAATGTTCATGCTAATATTAAAGTAAAAACTACCGATATCGAGAATGGAGAAACAGTATTAAAAACTATAGAAACTACAGCAGGTAGAGTTATTTTTAACGAACTTGTTCCGGAAGAAGTAGGTTTTGTTAATGAATTGTTGACTAAAAAATCCTTAAGAGATATTATTGGTAAAGTATTAAAATATGCTGGACCAACTAAAACGGTTAAATTCTTAGATGACATTAAAGATTTAGGTTATGATATGGCTTTTAGAGGTGGATTATCATTTAACTTGGATGATATTATTATCCCTAAAGAAAAAGAAGAGTTTGTAGCTAAAGCTAATGTAGAAGTTGAAGAAGTAATGAATAACTATAACATGGGTTTCATTACTAACAACGAGCGTTACAACCAAATTATTGATATCTGGACACACACTAACACAAAACTTACTAATGTGTTAATGGATACCCTTAAAAATGATAACCAAGGTTTCAACTCAATTTATATGATGTTTGATTCTGGAGCAAGGGGTTCTAAGGAGCAAATTCGTCAGTTATCAGGAATGAGAGGTTTGATGGCAAAACCACAAAAATCTGGTTCGTCATCAGGTCAGGAGATTATTGAAAATCCAATTTTGGCAAACTTTAAAGAAGGATTGTCAGTATTGGAGTACTTTATCTCTACTCACGGTGCTCGTAAAGGTCTTGCCGATACAGCATTAAAAACTGCCGATGCGGGTTACTTAACAAGAAGATTGGTTGATGTTTCTCAAGATGTTGTTATTACATCTGAAGATTGTGGAACATTAAGAGGATTAATAGCTACAGCACTTAAAAATAATGATGAAGTTGTTGAGAGCTTATTTGATAGAATTTTAGGTAGAACATCTGTTCACGATATTTACCACCCTGAAACAGAAGAGTTAATTGTTGCTTCAGGAGATGAAATTACCGAAGATATTGCTGAAGTAATTCAAGCTGCAGATATTGATGAAGTAGAAATTAGATCTGTATTAACATGTGAGCAAAGACAAGGTGTATGTGCGAAATGTTACGGTAGAAATCTTTCAACCGGAAGAATGGTTCAAAAAGGTGAACCTGTTGGGGTTGTTGCTGCTCAATCTATTGGTGAGCCGGGAACTCAGCTTACTCTTAGAACATTCCACATTGGTGGTACAGCTTCTAAAATTACAGGAATTTCTAGCGTTGAAGCTAAATATGATGGTAGAATAGAAATTGAAGAGTTAAAAACCATTGAAAAAACAAACGAAGCAGGAGAGAAAATTGAATTAGTTATTGGACGTTCTGCTGAAATGAAAATTATTGATCCTAAAACTAACGTTGTTTTAACTACCGGAAACATTCCTTATGGTTCTCAAGTATTTGTAAAAAATAATGATAAAGTTAAAAAAGGAGACAAGATTTGTATATGGGATCCTTATAATGCTGTAATTCTTTCTGAGGTTGAAGGTAAAGTAGCGTTTGAAAACTTTGAATTAGGGGTTACTTATAAAGAGGAGTCTGATGAGCAAACAGGATTTACTGAAAAAGTAATTTCTGAGTTTAAAGACAAGAAAAAAATTCCTTTGTTGAATATTGTTAATTCAAAAAATGATATTTTAAAAACCTATAACTTACCTGTAGGAGCTCACATTACAGTTAATGAAGGAGCTAAAGTTAAAGGTGGAGAAATTTTGGTAAAAATACCTCGTTCTGCGGGTGGTACTGCCGATATTACCGGTGGTCTTCCAAGAGTAACAGAGTTGTTTGAAGCTAGAAATCCATCTAACCCTGCAGTTGTATCTGAGATTGATGGTATTGTATCTTTCGGAAAAATTAAGAGAGGTAACCGTGAAATTATTGTTGAATCAAGAACAGGAGAAGTTAAAAAATACTTAGTTAACTTATCTAAACATATTTTGGTTCAAGAAAATGATTTTGTTAAAGCGGGTAACCCACTTTCTGAAGGTTCAATTACTCCATCAGATATCTTGTCAATTAAAGGACCTACAGCTGTTCAAGAGTACATTGTTAATGAAGTACAAGAGGTTTACCGTTTACAAGGTGTAAAAATTAATGACAAACACTTTGAGGTAATTGTAAGACAAATGATGCGTAAAGCACTTATTGAAGAGCCGGGAGATACTAGATTCCTTGAAAAAGAAATCGTTAACAAACGTGATTTCATGGAAGAAAACGATTGGATTTTTGATAAGTATATTGTTACTGAACCGGGAGAATCTGAGGTACTAAAAGCAGGACAAATTGTTTCTTCTCGTCAGTTAAGAGATGAAAACTCTAAGTTGAAGAGAATGGATAAGAAAATTGTTGAGAGTAGAGAAGCAATTCCGGCTACATCAAGTCCAATTATTCAAGGTATTACAAGAGCATCGCTTCAAACAGATAGCTTTATTTCTGCAGCATCTTTCCAAGAGACTACAAAAGTCTTAAATGAAGCTGCTATTAGAGGTAAAATGGATAATTTAGAAGGATTGAAAGAAAATGTAATTGTTGGTAAATTAATACCGGCAGGAACAGGAATGAAAATGTTCAGAAACTTAATTGTTGGCTCAAAAGAAGAGTACGAACAACTTTCAAAAGCTAAAGCGAGTAGCGATGCAATTATTCAAGAATAAAAAATAATTTATAATGGATCAAGAAAACCAAGACAACAAACTCAACATTGAATTAAATGAAGATATTGCTGATGGAATTTATTCTAACTTAGCAATTATAAGTCATTCTAATTCAGAATTTGTAATAGATTTTATAAAAGTAATGCCGGGTGTTCCTAAAGCAAAAGTGAAATCAAGAATATTGATGACACCCGAACACGCCAAAAGACTTTTGCATGCGTTACAAGATAATATTGATAAGTTTGAGTCTAAAATGGGTAAAATTAAAGACCCCGGACCAACAGGAGGAATTCCAATGAACTTTGGAGGGCCAACTGCCGAAGCTTGATAATAATTGTTTTTAGTAATTTAAAAGAGGTTGAAAATTTTTTCAACCTCTTTTTTTATATCCATTAAAAAAGCCGAATTATAACATGCTATAATTCGGCTTTTAAGGTTGTTTTTATGTACCTGAGATGGGACTCGAACCCACACGTCTTACGACACACGCACCTCAAGCGTGCCTGTATACCAATTTCAGCACTCAGGTAGCATGTTACAAAAATAAAACTATAATTTATAAGAACACTTATAATAAAGAGGAAATGTTAACTATTTGTTTTCCATTTGAAAACACTATTTTCATTTTGAAAATATTAAGTCAATACATGAATATTTAAAAT
>CAMPHX010000153.1 GCA_946886085.1 uncultured Flavobacteriales bacterium
AGTTTGTCAAATAACAGGAAAAAGTGTGATTACAGGTAATAATGTTTCTCATTCTAAAAGAAGAACTAAAAGAAAGTTTTTACCGAATTTATTCGTTAAGAAATTTTATTTAGAAGAAGAAGATTTGTGGATATCTTTAAAAGTATCTGCTGCAGGTCTAAGAACCATTGATAAAATTGGTATTAGAGCAGCTCTTATAAAAGCACAACAAAAAGGAATTATTTAATTTTATAAAAAATCCTTTATTGATATTAAAAACGTTGTTACTTTAGTAGCAACGTTTTTTTTTGCTAAAATTTAGGCTCAATTGTTGAATATTTTTATGTTCCATTTAATTACACTGTTAACTATGAAAATACTTCCTTTTCTCTTTATTCTGATTTCGCTCAATGTCCTTGTTGCCCAAGAAATCCCTAATAATATTGATTTACCAAAACAGCAAGAAGAACAATATGCTTATGATGAAGATTTGCTTCCGGCTAAATTTTTTGCTAAAAATCGTCAAGCACTTAGAAAACAAATGCCTAATAATTCTGTGGCTATATTTTTTGCCAATCCAGTGAGAAATCGTGCTAATGATGTAGATTTTGAATACCATCAAGACCCTAATTTTTATTACTTAACAGGACTAAGAGAACCTCATGCAGTGCTTATTATATTTAAAGAAGAACAAACTTTTGGCAATGAAGTAACCACCGATGAAATTATTTTTCTTCAAAAAAGAGATAAATCTAATGAAGTATGGACAGGTAAAAGATTAGGCGTAAAAGGAGCAACCGAATTTCTAGAAATAAGAACCGCTTACGAAGGTTCAGATTTTTCAGGCTTTGAAGCCGAATTTGAAACATTCGAACATATTTTGGCTTTTCCCTTACCACAAGATGTAAGAAATACTAAGGAAACAGACGATTTGGCTTCTCTTATTCAGCAGTTTGAAATGAAAACTAAAACAGCGAACGACAAAATTGATAACATGAAGTTAGTTACTATATTGGCTTCGTTAAGACAAATAAAATCGGAAGAGGAAATTGTTTTATTGCGTAAAGCAATTGATATTACTTGTGATGCACAAATTGAACTGATGAAAAACCTAAAACCCGGCATGAAAGAATATCAGTCGGAAGCGATAATTGAATATTTTTTTAAGAAAAACGGAGCTGAACATCCCGGATTTCCTTCTATTTTGGGAAGTGGCGAAAACTCTTGTGTGTTGCATTATACTACCAACCGAAAAATGTTAGGCGAAAACGATTTATTGGTAAGCGATGTTGGTGCTGAATACCGAGGATATACGGCCGATGTCACTCGAACTATTCCTGCCAAGGGAAAGTTCTCTGAAGAACAAAAAATTATTTATAATACCGTTTTAGCAGCTCAAGAAGCAGCTATTAAAGCGTGTGTAAAAGGCAATAAGTTTTGGGACCCACACAATATTGCTACGGAAATAATTGCTACCAAATTGGTTGAATTAGGCATTATCGAAAAAAAATATCAAGTAAGAAAATACTTTATGCACGGTACTTCGCATTATTTAGGGTTAGATGTGCATGATGCCGGTTTGTATGGACCACTTACGCCCGGGAATGTAATTACTGTTGAGCCTGGAATTTATATTCCTGAAGGTTCGGATTGCGACCCAAAATGGTGGAACATTGGTGTTAGAATTGAAGATGATATTTTGATTACCGATGGTGAACCGGAAAATCTTTCAGCAAAAGCTCCTCGAAAAATTGAAGAAATTGAAGCATTAATGCAACAAAAAAGTACGCTTGAATAATCATGACTTGTTTCATGCTGACTTGTGCAATAATCTGTAAATTTGTCCCAAAATAATTTTCCAAAAAATTGTCTGTAGTTAGCGATATAAAACACCCTATAAAACACGAACTCGATGAGTTTGAACCAAGGTTTAGGGCGTTTATGAAAAGTCGTGTTTCGCTCCTTGATAGGATAATGAACTACATCATAAAAAGAAAAGGCAAGCAAATGCGTCCGATGTTTGTTTTTCTTTCTGCAAAAGTTTTTGGAGAAACAACAGAATCTACCTACAGAGCAGCTTCTATGATAGAATTGTTGCATACAGCAACTTTAGTTCATGACGATGTGGTGGATGATGCCGATAAAAGAAGAGGCTTTTTCTCCATCAACGCCCTTTGGAAAAACAAAATAGCTGTTTTGGTGGGTGATTATTTGCTTTCTAAAGGATTGCTATTAGCAGTAGAGTACGATGAATTTGAACTGTTGCGTATCATGTCAAATTCTGTAAGAGAGATGAGTGAAGGCGAATTACTACAAATAGAAAAAGCCCGAAAACTAGACATTACCGAAGAGGTGTATTACGACATTATCCGACAAAAAACAGCTACACTAATTGCCTCTTGCTGTGCTTCAGGAGCTAATTCTGTTGGTGCTGATAAAGCAACCATTGAAAAAATGCGTCTGTTTGGCGAATATACTGGCATCGCTTTTCAAATTAAAGATGATTTGTTTGATTATGGTGGAAGTTCCGAAGAAATTGGTAAACCAACAGGAATAGACATCAAAGAAAAGAAAATGACACTTCCGCTTATTTATACCTTGGGAGTTGCTTCAGAAAAAGATAAAAAGTTTATTATTTCTACGGTTAAACACAATAATACCAACCGTAAAAAAGTAAAAGAAGTAATTGACTTGGTAATACAATATGGTGGAATAACCTATACTCAAAAAGCCATGCACGATTATAAAAACAAAGCCTTAGCCATTCTAAATGAGTTGGAACAAAACGAAGCGGTAGAGGGTTTAAGAAAATTAGTTACTTACGTTACTGAGCGTAACAAATGACGTAACTTTTCGGCATGTTTTCTTGCTGAATTTTCCAAGCCGCTTTTTGATTCTCCGGGAACATGAACCTCTCCAAAAGAGATTACTTCAGCAAAATAATCCATTTTACAATAATCTGCCAACCCTTGAAGCGGGAAGAATATTTTTTCTAATTTCTCTGCCGGATAAATGTCTTCCTTGCTCCCAATAGTACAAGAAACCACTATTTTTTTGCCTTCTAATTGGTAGTTTCCTTTGCCAAAAGCAAAACCATAGGTAAAAACTTCATCTATCCACAATTTAAGAATTGGCGGAACACTATACCAATACAGCGGGTATTGAAAAACAATAATGTCAGCCTCTACCATTTTTTGTTGCTCTTCAGCTACATTGATATTATAATCGGGATAAAGCCCTGTTAAATCTCGTATTTCTATATTATTTTCGGTAGCCATTTCTTCCGCAATCAGTTTATTCCTAATGGATTTTTGTAAGTGCGGATGTGCCAGTATGAGTAGGATTTTTTTCATTTTTTTATGTTCTTGCAAATCCCGAAATATGTTTTTATTTGAAAAACTAATATTTCGAGGATGCTCGAAAAAAACAAAGAATTGAAAATTCTTGTTTTTTCGGCAGACGCAAAGGTATTAATTTCTAATTAACCATAGAGGTACAGAGGACACAGCGATTTTGTTATAGTTAATCTTAAAATACAAAAATAAGTATAAAATAGCGGTATTTTTTAACCGAATAGAGCAGCAGTGTACTGATACAGAACTTTTATTTGTTTGAATTAATATTTTATAGTTACTTTTGATTTATTAATGAGTTTATTATGAAAAAAATCACACCTTTATTGTTGTTTTTGTTGTGTGCAAATGTTGTTGTTGGGCAGTTTGGAGGTGAAAATATTATTTCATCAGATGGTAGGTATCCTAAAAGCATCTCTTCTCCGGATATAGACGGGGATGGCAATTTAGACATTCTTTTATCAGAAGGTATTGGTCCTAGTGAAATAACTTGGTATAAAAATCTTGGAAATAATAGGTTTAGTTTAAAAAAAATAGTTGATGTGCATTACGGAGGTACTGCTGGCTACATTGATATAATTCCTACAGATATTGATAATGACGGAGATATTGATATTGTTGCTTATCTGAGTTCAGATACAATAGTTTGGTATCAAAACAATGGTAGTGGGATTTTTGGTTCAAAAAAAATAATTACCATTAATGCAAATATGCTTATTGATGGTCATGTTGTTGACATAGATAATGATGGTGATGTAGATATTATTTCTGCTTCTACTATAGGAGTTAATAAAATTGTTTGGTATGAAAATTTAGGAGGTGGAGTAATTGATTCCTCTCAAAATATTATTTCAATAAATTCAAATTCTGCTAATCATTTTAGTTCTATTAATTCCGGTGATTTTGACAATGATGGCAATATAGATATTATTTCTACTACAACTGGAATTGGTAAAGTTGCTTGGTATAAAAATTTAGGAGGTGGAGTAATTGATACTACTCAAAACATTGTTTCAATATTATCAGCTTCTTTTGCTAATAAATATGCGTTACCTTGTGATATGGATAATGATGGAAATCTGGATGTGTTAACTAATGGTGGTAATGATTTATTTTGGTTAAAAAACTTAGGGGGAGGTGTTTTTGATACTATACAATATATAGTTGAATTAACCGCGGGTCCTAAGTCAATTTATTTAGTTGATTTAGATAATGATGGGGACATAGATGTCTTAAAAGGAACAGGACCGTCTAATAGTAAGTTATCTTGGCATGAAAATTTAGGTAGTGGGGTATTTGGTGCGGGACAAACTATTTCAACAACAGAAGAACCTTCTTCTATTTATGCTGCTGACATTGATAACGATGGAGACATAGATATTTTTTCTACATCTACTAAT
>CAMPHX010000154.1 GCA_946886085.1 uncultured Flavobacteriales bacterium
AAGACCCGTTAAGCGGAGTTCAAAAATTTATTCACTCACATAAAATTGATTGTTTAGTAACAATAAACCGTAAAAAATCTTTCTTCGAAAGTTTGTTCCATAGAAGCTTTAGCAAACAAATAGCACTTCATACAGATACACCATTATTAGTACTACACGATTAATCATTCACTTCTTAACAAAATTATATGATGACCATACTTTTACCTACAGATTTCTCTAACAATGCTAAAAATGCTATTTTTTATGCATTAGAACTATATAAAAATCAGGAAGTTAATTTTATATTAATGAATGCTTTTCACCCTACACACGATGATATGGCCAATAGTATTACCGGTGGTTCATTAAATGATTTGTTAAGCCAGGCTTCTGAAAAACAATTACAAGAATTAATTACGGAGATTAAATCAAAAAAACAGCTTTACAATAAAAATCATTCGTTTAGTTTTAAATCTGCTTATGGAAGTTTAGTAGAAATTATTGACACTTTTGTTGATAAACATCCTATAGATTTAATAGTAATGGGAGCAAAAGGAATGAGTGCCGTAGAAAAAATTGTTTTTGGAAGTAACACTTATGCAGTAATTAAAGAAGTAGATTGTCCTGCTTTAGTAATTCCTGATAAAGTTACCTTTTCATCTCCATCAACTATTAGCATTGCTACCGATTTTAAAGAAATTAAAAAGAAAAACATATTTGCTGTATTACAACCTTTGGTAAACGATTTTAAACCGGAAATTACCGTATTTAATGTAACCGAAGAAATGAAATCCATTGGTACTGATGAAAAGCAAATGGCTCAATCTATTGCTAATATCCTTGATGTAGCGGATATTAAAACTTCTTATTTTAAACATGAAGATGTAGTTTATGGTACTAAAGAATATGTTAAACAACACAACACCTCTTTAATGGTATTAGTAAACAAGAAAAGAAACTTCTTTGAAGATTTATTTCACATTAGCTTTACCAAGCAAATTTCTTTTCATGCCGAAATTCCATTATTAATCTTACACGATTAATTTAAAAGCCAACTTATTGGCTATAAAACATGGATTCTTTAACACAAATTGTACTCGGAGCAGCTGTAGGTGAAGCTGCTATTGGTAAAAAAGTGGGCAATTGGGCTATCCTTTGGGGAGCTGTTGCCGGAACTATTCCTGATTTAGATGTCTTCGCTTTTCATTTTACTGACAACATTACTGCTCTCGAAATCCACAGAGGGTTTACCCATTCTCTATTTTTTAGTGTGCTTTTTGCACCCATTTTTGGGTTCGTCATCAGTAAAATTCATAGTAAATTAAATGCCACTTGGAAAGATTGGACCTTGCTGATGTTTTTAGGCTTTTTTACTCATGGCTTGTTAGATGCGCATACTACTTGGGGAACACAACTTTTTTGGCCGCTAGATTATCGCTTGGCTTACAAAAATATTTTTGTTATTGATCCGCTATATACCATACCCTTTCTGTTTTTTGTGATTTTAGCCATGTGTTTTAAAAAAGAAAGCAAAAAACGTAGCCAATACAACAACTTAGGATTAATTATCAGCAGCAGTTATATGGTGCTAACGTTAGGGTTTAAGTGGATAGGACATCAACAATTTACTAAAGCCTTAGCCAAACAGGAAATAGAATACCAAGCAATAGCTACCAGACCAACACCTTTAAACGCCATACTTTGGGGAGCAAATGTTGAGCTGAAAGATGCTTATATTATTGGTTATTACTCATTGTTTGACAAAAGCGACATTCAGTTTAGTGCGGAAATTCCTAAAAATGAACACTTGTTAAAAGATTTGCTTCACGAAAAGAAAGTACAGCAATTAATTAAAATAACCGAAGGCTGGTATGCTGTTGAGCAAAGTGGCGACACACTTATTTTTAAAGACTTGCGTTTTGGTCAGAATGATATCAATGATAGTAACAGCAGCTTTGTTTTTAGTTTTGAATTGTTTTATGATGAAAATGGTGAATTTCAAGCCATAGAACAAGCTAAAGACATTAGAAACGGTAAAGTACTTATAAAAGCCTTGCTTACCAGAATTAATGGCATTTGATAAATAATACATTTGTGTGTGTTGTCATTCTGAACAAAATTTTTCATGCACCTGAGGCGGATAGAAAAATGACATGAAGAATCTAATTGATTTATTTAATGAATGTTTTATGCTCTTTTTATCAATAAAAAGAGCATAAAATTAAGAACAAACGCCAAATCCTTTGTAATCTTTACCCACATGCCACCGCATTTCCAGGCTCCGAAAATATTTAAATCTCTGATTTTATTGATTTTCGAGAGTCCTCATAAAACTAAGGGATTGGTAATTTCTGTTTTATGGGATCCGATTGCTCCGGATTTCGCACCGTTTGTTTGGTTACCCTCGCTCGGATAGTTGGTATTCGATTAAATATGAGATAGATAGTATAATTATCCTATCCACCAATTCTTAAATTCAACTCACATCAAGTTATCGTAAGATAACTTTTTACCTCTCCTTAAAGAAAGGGGGTAGTGGATAGTCAGTGATAATTAGTTGTAAATACTAACACCTCATAAACTTATAAACTATTAATAATCTAACTTATCCAAATCCCTACGCACTTTCTTGGTAGGACGACCTTTAATTCCCAGTAGTTTGTTTTGATGTTGTTGTTGCTGAATTTCTTCTAAAAGCTGTAAATCTGCTGCGGTAGTGGTTTCCAATAAGTATTGATTCACTAATTTGGCTCCTATACGCGATTTAGGAATATCCAATACCTTAAAACTTCTCCAAATAGGAATTACTTTCATGCTTATTTCATCGCCAACAGCAATAGGTTTGCTTGGTTTTACAAACTCACCGTTAAGCTTCACTTTTTCAGCATCGCAAGCTTTTGTGGCTAATGTTCTGGTTTTAAACAAACGAACCACCCAAGTATATTTATCTATTCTCATGGTTGTTGCCAATTAAATTCGTTGAACAGCTTAAGCCAATCTTCAGGAAAGTCAGCAGAAAAAATCATTTTTTGGTGGGAGAGGGGGTGTTCCAATTCAATCTGTTGAGTATGTAAAAACAAATAATTGCAGTTAAATTGCGTTTCATACATACGGTTATGAAATCGATCTCCGTATTTATAATCACCAACTATGGGATGATTGATTTTATTGAGGTGCTTACGCAATTGGTGCATTCGTCCGGTTTTGGGGAGTAACTCCATTAAACTATAACGCGATTTAGCGTAAGGATGAACAGGAATGTCCAACTCAATAGAAGATACGGTTGTATAATACGTTAACGCAGTTTTATAAACTCCGGTATCATCATTTTTTACAGGAGAATCAATTTTTCCGGCTGGCGGACTAAAACCTCTGACAATGGCGAAATATTTCTTTGTAATCAGGTTATTGGTAAATAACGCCTGAAATCGAGCTACAAACGATTTATCTTTTACTAAGAGCAAAATTCCCGAAGTTTTTCTATCCAAACGATGAACAGGAAAAAGTGGAAAGCCTAATTGTTGCTGTAACATTTCCAACAAAGTTGTTTCCGTAATGTTTCTGGCGTAGTGCGATTGATGAATTAAATAATTATTAGGTTTGTTTACAGCAACCATATAATCGTCTTCAAAAACAATTTCTATGGAATCAACTAAGGGTTGTACAGACGTGTTCATTTCTTTTGCAAGATACTAACGTTATAGGAAATAAGACTAAATGATGTGTTGTTTGGGATATTAAAGTTCTTTTTTTACATCGTTAACAGCTTTTTTTGATTCTTTTCCAACGTATTTTACCGGTTTACAAGCTAACATTACCAACATTAGGGTGGTTAGTAGCATAAATTTGAATGCTAATCTTAATTTCATGGGATGCGATATTAGGTGAGTAGTGTATTTCCAAAATTACACATTTAAATCCATGCATTTCAAATAAAGAAAAAGGGAGTATAGTTATCTAAATTATTTATTATCCTATTACTCTATTTAACATAATATAAATTATAGGACAAAACGCTATTCTTATTTATTTAAGTATTTAACGCGTTTGTCAACTATAATGGATATTATGTCTGCGTTCGTGCCTCACTTGCTTTGCTTATGGCAGCAAAGTAAATAGAACACACAAGCCAACGCTTCTTTAAATTCTCGTATTCAAAGTAACTCTCCGTAAATTTAAAAATATTCGATTCTCAGGAAGTTTAGATTTTAAGCGGTATATCATTTTGTCCTATAATTAGCCATTATTATGTGTAAATAGCCGCACATGCCTTTCTTTTTTAAAAAATTTATTCTTTTGCCATCGCTCAAAAAAATTATGTGGTAGTTCACTTGCATACAAAAAATGCTATTTGCCTTAATAAGGCTTTTTTTCGCATTTTTCTATGCTGCGTTCACTGAGCTTGTTTGATTTATTCTTTTTTCTTGATAAAAAAGAACCAAAAAATCAAGAAAGAAATATGCTTCAACGCTCTCTGTACAAATGCAAGTAATTCTATTAAAGTAAGTTCCCCGCTAAGGCGGGAAAAACGTAAACGCCTTTAATGTATTACTAAGCATTTGTCCATTCACAGCCAAACGCTTGCCCGCATTTCTTTCCTGCCAACGCTCGTTAAATCCTGCTAATAATTATGTTAAATACCTAAAATTTCTCGTTCGATTTCGCTAGATAAATCCTTATTTAAAATATATTTCGGTGCATTTATAAGCCCAAGCGTTCCAAGCTCATGTCCTAGTTGTATTT
>CAMPHX010000155.1 GCA_946886085.1 uncultured Flavobacteriales bacterium
ATATTTACAAGAATATGAAAAAGCTATAGAATACTATACAAAAGCTATTAATGTAGAACCTAAATATTTAGATGCTTACTTTAACAGAGGACTTTGTTATGAACTAATAAAAGATCGAAAAAAAGCCAAAGCAGATTTCCAAAAAGTGCTTGAGTTTAACCCTACACATACTAATGCCGCTAAAGCATTAGAAAGAGTTTATTAATAAAAACTTAAAACCCATAAACCTCTAAACTCATTATTTAAATGAATTATCTATCTGTTGAAAACCTCTCAAAATCTTTTGGTGAGCGTGTGTTGTTTGAAAATATTTCCTTTGGAATAGATAAAGGTCAAAAAGTAGCTTTTATAGCTAAAAATGGTACCGGAAAATCTACTTTATTAAAAATTTTGGCAGGAGAAGCAGGTTATGATTCAGGAAGTGTTGTTTTTAGAAATGGTATAAAGACAGGTATTTTACAACAATCTCCCAATTATAAAGAGGAATTAACTATTTCTCAAACTATTTTCAGAACATCTTCAGAACAAATTGATGCCATTTTAGAATACGAAAAAGCCATCGCCAATCCTGACGATAATGAAAGAATGCAAAAGGCTTTTGAGCAAATGGATGCTTTAGATGCTTGGGATTATGAAGTGCGTATCAAACAAATATTAGGTCAACTACAAATTCATGATTTAGACCAAAAAATTGGGGAACTTTCGGGGGGACAACAAAAAAGAATAGCTTTAGCTCAAGTACTTATTGAAGAACCCGATTTTATTATTTTAGATGAGCCTACCAACCACCTTGATTTAGATATGATAGAATGGTTGGAAAATTATCTTAGTAAAGATAACATCACCATTTTAATGGTAACCCACGACAGATACTTTTTAGAGCGGGTTTGTAATGAAATTATTGAATTAGACGAAAAAACCTTGTATAGATACAAAGGTAATTACAGCTATTTTTTAGAGAAGAAAGAAGAACGAGAAAGCATCTTTGCCGCCAATGTTGACAAAGCCAAAAATCTTTACAGAAAAGAGCTTGAATGGATGCGAAGAATGCCCAAAGCTAGAGGTACAAAAGCCAAATCGAGAGAAGATGCTTTTTACGACACCGAAAAAATTGCCAAACAAAAGAAAGATACTTCCAAAGTTGAAATGGAAGTAAACATGACTCGGCTTGGTGGAAAAATTTTAGAACTCTACCATGTAAAAAAATCGTTTGGCGACCTAAAAATTTTAGAAGACTTTAACTATGTGTTTAAAAAACAAGAAAAAATAGGCATTGTAGGTAAAAATGGTGTGGGTAAAACTACTTTCTTAAATATTTTATTGGGGTTAGAAAAAATTGACGGTGGAAAAGTAGTTTCCGGTGAAACAGTTGTTTATGGCTACTACACGCAAAAAGGAATGCAATTTAAGGAAGAAAAAAAGGTAATAGAAGTTATTAAAGACATTGCTGAAGTAATTCCGCTTACCAAAGGTAGAAGCCTTACCGCTGCTCAATTGCTAGAAAAATTTCTTTTCCATAAAAGTATGCACTACAACCAAATTGCAAAATTAAGTGGAGGAGAAAAACGAAGGCTCTATCTATTAACCATTTTAATTAAGAACCCCAATTTTTTAATTTTAGATGAGCCTACCAATGATTTAGATGTAATGACATTAAGTGTGTTAGAAGACTTTTTAGAAGACTTTCAAGGTTGCTTAATAATTGTTACGCACGATAGATATTTTATGGATAAACTAGTTGACCATCTCTTTATTTTTGAAGGTGATGGAAAGGTGAATGATTACTTAGGAAGGTATTCTGATTATCGAGAAGAACTAAAACAAAAACAATTGGCAGATAAAAAGGCAGAATCTGCTAAAACCAACAAAGTTCCTGAAAAACAAACCGAAAAAATAGCTACTCCTAAAACCAAACTTAGCTACAAAGAAAAAATTGAGTTGGAACAACTTGATAAAGACATTGAGGCTTTAGAAAGTAAAAAAGCAGAATTGATGAAGATTTTAGAAACAACCCAAGCCAATCACGAAGAAATAATAAAAATTACAAGTGAACTTGGTGAAATTAGTACTCAACTTGAATTAAAAGAAGAAAGATGGCTGTATTTATCTGAATTTGAGTTTTAAATCTCTCATACAACATTTTTTACTCCACTTCTACCTGAGTGTAGTAATGGTTTATTTTACTGCTTAGTTTTCTAAAATAATCTTCTTCGAGCCACTTTAAATAATTTTCTGTGCTTTTGCAAATGTTATAAGAATACAATCTAATCCTATAAGCAATATCATCTTTTAAGAATTTAGATAAATAACGTGCATCCATAATGTCTTCACTATTGTCTATACACATATTTAAATGTTGCTCTATTGATTTGTCTAACACTACTTTTGGTTTCTGACCTTTTTTTAATGTCTCCTGATAAGCTGCATCAACATCAAAATCAATGTTTTCAGAATTTTTAAACATTGCTCTCACATCTTCCGGCATTTTATACTTGAATTTCTTTTCTATATCTTCATCAGAAAAAATATTGCTTAGAAAGAAATCCGGATTTCTAAATATTTCATGCCAATCAATTGCACTATCCCACGGACCAAAACGTGCTGCATTGTTTCCTAAATCTATAACCGTAAAATCTTTTTTATTTGGTAAAACTCGAGATCCTCTACCTATCATTTGATGATAAAGCGTAAGCGAACGAGTTGCTCTGTTTAAAATAATAGTCTCCACCGTTGGTTCATCAAAGCCTGTTGTTAAAATCCCTACAGAGGTCAATATAGCATCGGGAGTCTCTTTAAACCATTGTAAAATATCTCTTCTCTCCTCTCCTGTATTGGTGTTGTCTAAATGCCTAATGTTTAAGCCTGCTTTTTTAAATGTATCAAAAACATTTAACGAAGTGTTTATTCCATTATTGAAAATCAAGGTTTTTTTTCCTGAAGACCTTTCATAATAAGCTCTTAGCAGTTTTTCCAACATTGGGAAATCTCCATAAAGCAATTCTGACGATTTAACCGTATAATCGCCATTTGCTCCAATTTTTAATACTCCTAAACCAACATCATAACAATAAGTGGTTGCCTTAGCTAAAAAACCTTTTTCAATTAATGAGGGAATAGAATCCCCAACAATAAGTTCCTTGTAGTTTTGAAACATTGGTAAATTAATATTAGAGCTTAATGGTGTAGCGGTAACACCCAATACAGTACAATCTGTAAAATGTTTAAACATCTTGCGAAAAGAATTATAATGAGCCTCATCAACTATAACCAAACCAATATCAGCAATTTCTATAGCTTCATCTCTAAATCTGTTATTTAGAGTTTCTACCATTGCTACAAAACAATCAAAGTCATGTTCATCAGGAAGTGATTTAACATTACTATCAATAATTTTACACCTTACATTAAACTCTTCCAACATTTTAGAAGTTTGATTACAAAGCTCAATACGATGAGTAAGTACCACTACTTTTTTACCTGTAGATTCTATAAATCTTTTAGCAATTTCTGTGAAGATTACAGTTTTTCCACCTCCGGTCGGAAGTTGGTAAAGTAAATTATGATTAGAAGGGTTTTTAGCTAAACTTGCAAATATTTTTTCTATCGCATCATGTTGATAGTCATATAATTTCTTACCTGTAGTTCGTTCTAGTTGATCCGTTTCAATAAAAGCCATAAATATTCAATGCCATTAACAGTGGGTTGCAAAGTTACGAAAATGATTTGATTCTACTTTACACTGTCGCAAATACTACAAGCCATCAAGTAAAGTCGTTAAGTTTGGATCTGTAATGGCTGATAGACTAACTTCTAAAGTAGTGTTAGCACTTATTGTCATGGTATTGTAATAATGGAAAAGGTTTCCGCCTCCATCAACAGCAATCATTACTATTTTAACACTTGTACCAGTTGGAATTAATCCTGAAGTCATATTATAAACTTGCATTACAGATTTAGTTGTAGGAAAGTAAATAAAAATACCAACATTCTCTAAATAATCTGTACTAGATGTAAATGAAATTGTATTTCCTGAACCATTGTTGGCTAACTTACCACAATTCAACCACCCTAATCTTGCAATTAATGCTTCATAACCGTAAGGAATAATATTAAATGTAGGACTAACAGAAGTAGTTACTCCCAAGCTAGCAGGATTATCTGTCCAATCAAAAAAACTTCCCGTATCAAAACCATAAAAAGCATTCATATTATTTTTTGGAGCTCCATTTGGCATTTGTACTCCATAAGCACAATTCGGACGAAGTACTAAATCCTGATTATTTTTAGTTGCTCTAACTCTTATTTCTCCATCTGTTTCTAAAATATTTCCCGCAGCAACTGTTGGCATTTGCCAATACATCATATCTTTTGGCGTATAAAGTTCAACTAATTTAACAGAAAATGGGTAATGAACAGAATCTCCATTTGGAAACATTAAACAATCTTTACCTGCGAGCAATTTTGTACCTTGATTTCCAACAATAGTATCATTAGAAGGACCGTTAATGATGAACTCCTGTTCTTGTTGCTTTTTTACATCTAAATAACTATTAACAGGCTCATATTCATTTTTAGATTTTTCAATTCTATCTTTTTTACAAGCATTAAGAGAAATAATAAAAATTCCTATTATCGATAATAATCCAATTTTTGTTTTCATGTGTCTATTTTATTTAATGATATGCAGGACATAAGGT
>CAMPHX010000156.1 GCA_946886085.1 uncultured Flavobacteriales bacterium
ACCATATGTCATATTAAACATTTGAATTTGTTATAAATATACTACTCATAAAACTTTTTAGAGGCATTCCAATAGACATCCATTTCTTCCAGCGTCATATCACTAAGGGTTTTACCATCTTTTTTAGTCTCTTTTTCTAAGTATTGAAAACGGTTAATGAATTTTTTATTGGTTTTTTCCAAGGCATCTTCGGGATTAATGTTCAGAAACCTTCCATAATTCACTACTGCAAAAAGTAAGTCGCCATATTCTGCTTCTATGCGTTCTTGGTTTTGAGCATCCACTTCCTCTTTTAACTCCTCCATTTCTTCTTTTACTTTCTCCCAAACTTGTTCTTTGTTATCCCAATCAAAACCTACTCCTCTGGCTTTATCTTGTATTCTTATGCATTTTATTAATGCCGGAAGGGATTTTGGCACTCCTTCCAACACAGAAGTTTTACCTTCTTTTAGTTTTAATTTTTCCCAATTGGATTTTACTTCTTCTTCATCCTTAACAGTTATTACCTGTCCCGAATTCTCGGGATCGCCATATATATGTGGATGACGATAAATTAATTTCTCACAAACACCATTTAACACATCTGCCATATCAAAATCATTGGTTTCCGAACCAATTTTAGCATAAAAGACAAGATGCAACATTAAATCGCCCAACTCTTTTTTGATTTCTTCCATATCATTATCCAAAATGGCATCGGTAAGTTCATAGGTTTCTTCAATAGTTAGGTGGCGAAGACTTTGCATGGTTTGTTTTTTATCCCACGGACATTTTTCTCTCAGTTCATCCATAATGGTTAACAAACGTTCAAAGGCTTTTAATTTTTCTTGCATCATAAAAAATGGTATTTCGGTTTTATCTTCTATTTTTGTTTGGTGTTAAAAATGATTTTCAAATATCGGCTATTTTTATGTTTTATCCTTAGTTGGCAAACATCATTTTCTCAACAAAGCGTTCCTGAATTTGGAATTGAAGAAACCGTTCATTATGGTTCTATCTTACCTCATCGTCCAATAGTAACCGAAATTATTGAAGGACATTCTTTTATTTATGAAGTTTCTTTTTATAAAAACACTACTGGAAATAAAGCTTGGCAGCAACTCTTTAATTACCCAAAAATTGGTATCTCGGCAATGTATCTAAATTTAGGAAATGAAGAAGAGTTGGGCAATTCCTTTGGCTTTTTTCCTTATCTTCAAATTCCGTTGAGCAAGCGAAAAATCAGGTGGGAGCTTCGTTTTGGTTATGGTTTTGGTTATGTAGAAAAGCCTTTTGACCGTGCCGACAATTATAAAAATATAGCTATAGGTTCTAGATTTAACGTACTCATAAATGCAAATTCTTTATGGAAAATTCAAGCTTCAAAACATGTTGCTTTTTCTGCGGGGCTTTCTTTGCTGCACTTTTCTAATGGTTCGTATGTTCGTCCGAATTTGGGTTTTAACGTTTTTTCATTAAATACGGGCGTTTCTTATAGTTTTGGAAAGGATAAAGAAATCCAAACAGCTACGATTCCTAACAAAGAAAAAACATGGGAGCATTTTATAGTTGCCAATACCGGGTTAAAAGAAATTCCTCCTGTGGAAGGTCCTAAATACTACATCGCAAATATTGCTTATAACATAGTGAAACCGATTAATAATAAAACCTCTTTTGGTTTTAGTGCCGATGTTTTTTACAACAAATCAATAGAAGCTTTAATTGAATATAATGATAATGTAGAAGCCTCAAAAGCTGATAATTTAAGAGCCGGACTTGGAGCAATGTATGGAATAAACATAGGAAACATAATGCTTTCTTTACACATGGGTGGATATATTTTACCTAACTACAAAGAGGATGGCTATTTTTATCACAGAATAAACTCTAGGTATAAAATAAACGATAACTTATTTTTTAATTTAGGATTAAAAAGTCATTGGGCGGTAGCTGATTTTATTGAAGTAGGCATGGGATATAGAATAAAGTAAGTTTGAAGACGGAAGACGGAAGACGGAAGTGATTTAGTATTAAACAAAACATATAGAAATAAACATTTAATGCAACTTGTTTTAAAATATAGAATTTTCTTTTTCGCAACTATTGTTATGCTGAATGCCTGTGTAAAAGAAAGTGCATGCATTAAATCTACCGGAAAACAGGTTGTAGAAACAAGAGTTATCGGTAATGATATCACCCATATTATTTTAAAAGATAAATTGAATTTGGTGCTTCGTCAGGATAGTATAGCATCACTTACTATTGAAGGTGGAGAGAACTTGCTAAAATATGTTAGAGCCAGACAAAAAGGAACGGAATTAGAATTGAAAAACGATAACAAATGTAATTTTTTAAGAAGTTACAAAGAAGAAATTACGGTTTACCTATCCTTAACTAACATAAAGTACATTAATTATACAGGCTTTGGAGATATCAGTAGTGCTGGAGAATTAAAATTAAACGAATTTACTTTTGAAACGCGTAACGGAACAGGAAGCATCAACCTAACGATAGATGCCCAAAAAATTAATATTTTACAGCATACAGGTCCGGCAGATTTCACTTTAAATGGAACGTCTAAATTTTCCTATTTATTTTCAGGAGGTTCAGGATGGTTAACTTGTAAAAATTTAATTAGTGAGAATGTTCACGTAAACCATGATGGTACAGGAGATGTAATTCTAACAGCAACAAATAATCTGCTTGTAGAATTAACTTCATTAGGAAACATTGAATATTATAGAAACCCAAGTGTTACTGTTAGTCAACACACCGGAAGAGGAAAACTTATTAAAAAGTAAGGTTTATTTCCCTAAAAGTGCTTTTTTTAAATTTTTATCGGCAGGCACATCAGAGAGCCAAATACCAATCAAGGCTTTTTTAAATTCAAGCCCTTCAATTTTTGCCATTAACTTGCCATTTTTAACAACTAGAGTTGCTTTATTGGGAACATAAAAAATATCATATACATCGTCTTTTTTAATTTCATCTTTAAACGCTCCAATAAACTGATCTATTTCTTTTTGGATGGGTGCTGTTTTTCCATTGGTAGAATTTTTAAACCCTTCATTAACGGCATCTATCATTTTATCACTTGTAATTAATGAAGAAACAATATGCAATTTTATAGCAATGTAGTCATTGGCTTCAACAATTTTTTTAGCATCGGTAGATTTAGTTTTTATATACAAACCTGCCACATACATATCCATAAATAACTTTACTCTGGCACCTGCCCCATTAAGCTCTAATTCTGTTTCGCCAACTTTTACTTTTTTAGGCATGGTAACATCGCCAATAGTAATTTGAGCTTGAGTGATAGTTGTTGTTAAAATCAGTAAAACAAGTAACAATAATTTTGAATTCTGCATAGCTTTTAGTTTAAGTTGGTAAATCTCCTTCTTCTGGTTTATTTTTATCTCTAATCTCTAAGTTTATCTTTTCTATATCTTTTTCGTTTGTTATTTTTTTATCTGCTTTGGCATGAGCAATACTTACATTTAGTTCATAACCAATTAACAAAACTAAGGAATTAAAATAAATCCACAATAACACTACAATTAATGTACCTATAGAACCATAGACTTTATTATAATTGGCAAAGTTGTTTACATAAAATCCAAAACCTGAAGAAATCAGAATTGCCAACCCCGTAGCTAATGTAGAACCCGCAGAAATGAACCTAAACTTTCCTCCTTTAAGATTCCCAAAGTAATAAATAGAAGATATTCCTGTAAAAAACAAAATAAGCAAGGTTAACATTTTAATTACAGCAAGTGAACCCAAAGAAATATTAGCAGGAAGCCACTCTTGGGTTATTAAATAATTAATGATAACCTTATAAAAAATCATCAAAAAAACAGCTAGAACCATTAAAACTGTAAGAATTCCTAGTATTAAAAAAGAAGTAAGTCGTTGTTTAATAAACCCTATCTTTTTTTGAAGTGAATAATATGAATGGTTGAACTCTTCTATCATAGAATTAACCCCATCGCTGGCAAAATATAAAGCAAAAATAAATCCCAATGAAAGGAGCGTGTCATGTCTTTTGTGTACCAAATCGTCCATAGTACTTCTGGTCATTTCAAAAGCATCATTGGGCAAAAATCCTTCTAAAAGAACCAATAAATTATTATAAATATCATCAATAGGTATGTAAGGTAGTAATGACAATAAAAAAATTAACGCAGGAAAAATAGCTAAGAAAAAACGAAAAGCCAATGCTGCTGCTCTTGTGGTTAAAGAGCTTTCTTGCATGCCTTTAAATAAAAAAGTTAATACCTCAAATAAGGGAATTCCATCAAAACCAGGCAAAGCTATTTTTTTTGACCAAGCAATAACTTGCTTCACCACTTTTAAATCGAGTATTTTTTTTACAATTTTTGATGCCATCCTTAAATAAAAAAAGCCTATGTTTTTTTCAAACGTAGGCTGTAAAAATATTTCTTAAAAAAGAAAAGAACAAACTTAATTACTCTTCAGCTTTTCTTAATTTCTCAACATAGATAGCTTTAATTTTCTGTGCTCTGTTAATTACAGAAGGCTTATCATACTGTTTTCTATTTCTCAATTCTTTGATAGTCCCAGTTCTTTCGTACTTTTTTTTGTACTTCTTTAAAGCTCTTTCGATGTTTTCACCATCTTTAATCGGTATAATTATCATTCCTATTGTGTTTTTAAAATTATTAAAAGGGCTGCAAATTTAAAGATAAAATTA
>CAMPHX010000157.1 GCA_946886085.1 uncultured Flavobacteriales bacterium
GAGTTAACCTTGAAAACTATTAATCTAAAAGGCTTTCTAAATAATGTTGTTCGATATTAAATTCCTTTTTAATGGTATTAATTTCTTCATCAATCTTATCAACCATAGGTTTTTTGTTTGATTTTGAAGCAACTAACATAATGTTTTTACGGGTATGTTCGTTAGAAATAAATTCAAAAATTTTAGTGTTGTATTGCTGTTTTTCCATGATTAATGCACGCATGGCATCGGTAATCATTTCATATTGTCTTTCTTTAAAAATGCCATGTTTTAACAAAGGATTGGCAATTTCCTTTCCTTTAGAAGCTTGTCTGAGTTGTTTGTGGCAACATGGTGCACAAATTATTAAAGCCGCTTTAGCAGAAACACCTTTAAAAATAGCATCATCTGTAGCTATATCACAAGCATGAAGCGCAATTAAAATATCAATTTTAGCCTCTTTTAAATCTTGTATCGTACTCTTTTCAAATGATAATTGCTCAAAACCGCATTTCGCTGCTGCATCATTACAAAAATCAACCAATTCTTGTCGTATTTCTATGCCTTTAATCTCTACATTAAGCTTAAGTTGATTTTTCATAAAATCATACAAAGCAAAAGTCAAATATCCTTTACCAGAACCCATATCAACTATGCGAATAGGTTCATTAAATTGGTTGTCTTTTAGTAAATTTTCTACTATTTCGAGGTATTTATTAATTTGCTTGAATTTGCCTGCCATTTTAGGAAACACCTGGCCATTTTCATCTGCAATTCCTAAAACGTTTAAGTATTTACCTAGGGCAGCTCTTTTTTTCTTAGGTACATCATGTGTTTCAGGAGGTTTGTTTTCAAAACTAGGGGGTAAGGTTTTTAAACTTCCCTTACCTTTTTTAGAAAACTGAAGGACAACATCTTCTTTAAGCGTAAATAATCGAGCAATTTTAAACTTATTAGTGAGCAATTCCATTAACTCACCATTAGTTTCTTCTAAGTTATAGTTTTTAACTTGGTCGTTCGTTTGGTAATGATAGGTAAAAGAAAAAACAAGCTCGTTTTTAATGCTTACTAAGCGAATATATACATTCAATAATCCATCACTTTTGTAAGCCGGTTTACTTAATGTAATTTTTACAAAAGAATTGTTAGCGTAACTTTCAGCAAGTTTTTCTAAAAAAAGGTTGAGTTCATTCATGTGGCGAAGTTAGGTTAATTTAAGGAAATCTAAATATTATATTTTCAATAAATAGATAACTCAAACTCAATAAACCTTTCTTACAAAAGTAGCGTAACAAATACAATAAAGTGCTGTGGCATAAGTTTTGTAATAGAACCACCACACTAAAACTTTTTATGTTATGAAAAATTTAAGAACCACAAAAATAGGATTAGGAATAGTTGCTGCTACATTGGTATTGTCTTTTTCAGCGTACCAACAAAACGACCTTCCTACCATAAACACCGATGGCAACAGTAAACTAAGAACCGTTGACCATAAAGCTTTTAAAGATGGCGAAAAACTAGAATTTAGATTACACTACGGATTTGTAAATGCCGGAACAGCCAAAATTGAAGTGAACAAATTAGATAAAAAAATTGCCAACAGAGAAATCTATCACATTGTTGGTACAGGTAAAACGGTAGGAGCTTTCGATTGGGTTTTTAAGGTAAGAGACCGTTATGAAACTTTTTTGGATGTTGAAGGTGTTTTCCCTTGGATGTTTGTTAGGGATATTAACGAAGGTGGTTATAAGAAAAAGCAACAATATCAATTTGCACAGTCTAAAAAAACGGTAGAAACCCATAAAGGAGAAGTTTACGAAACTCCTGAAGGAATTCAAGATATGCTTTCTTCTTTCTTTTATGCCAGAACCTTAGATTATAGTAAAGCAAAAAAAGGCGAGGTTTTTACCATTTGGACTTTTGTAGATGAAGAAGTTTGGCCATTAAAAATTAGATACATGGGAGAAGATAAAGTTAAAGTTGGTGGAACTTATTATAACGCACTTAAATTCCACCCGGTAACACAAAAAGGTAGAATATTTGATAAAGAAGAAGATGTAAGTTTTTGGGTGTCTAATGACGGAAATAAAATTCCATTAATGATAGAAGCAAAAATTTTAATTGGAGCAGTAAAAGCAGAATTAACCAATGCTGAAGGATTAGCTCACCCATTATCTATAGCGAAAAAATAAAAAGTTTTTTTCGGCATTCAACATTAATTTGTTTAAAACAGGCAAACAAATACCATTGAGATTCGTATCTTAATGGTATTTTTGTTGCAATATGAAGAAATTTCTACCCATACTTATTATAGTTGTAGCTGCTGTCAGCTTGTTTTTTACTCAATATAAGGGAAATAAAAACAATGTTGACGAAAAAATAGTAGAACAAATTATTGAAGAAGAAAAGAAAGAACCGATTGTTGAGTATGGTTTTGAAATAGATTCGTTTGCTGTTTATAAAGATGTTATCCAACCCAACCAATTTTTAGCCAATATTCTTCTAAAATACCATATTCCTTATACAGACATTGATATGTTGGCAAAAATGTCAAGAGATATTTTTGATGTAAGAAAGATTGCCTCCGGTAAAAAATACACCATACTTTGTAGTAAAGATTCTTTGGGTAAAGCTCAATGTTTTATTTACGAACCCAACGAAACAGAGTATGTTGTTTTTGATATGCGAGATTCTATTTCCATTTATAGAGGACAAAAAGAAGTTACCACTAAAATAAAACAAATTGAAGGTACTATCAACTCATCCTTATACCAAACATTGGTAGAACAAGAAGCAAGTCCTATTTTAGCTATAGAAATGGCAAATGTTTATGCTTGGACAATCGATTTTTATAGCATCCAAAAAGGAGATCATTTTAATGTGGTGTATGAAGAACGTTATGTAGATGATAAATTTATTGGAATAGGAAAAGTGTTAGCAGCTAATTTTAATCATTATGGAAGAGATTATTATGCTTACCGATTTGAACAAGATGGCATTACCAATTATTTTGATGCTGAAGGAAATAGTTTGAAAAGAGCCTTTTTAAAATCTCCATTAGAATATGGTAGGTTAACTTCGGGTTTTACTATGAGAAGATTTCATCCTGTACAAAAAGTAAACAAACCACATTTAGGAACAGATTATGCCGCTCCAACAGGAACACCAATTTTAGCAACAGGCGATGGTGTGATTGTAGAATCTGCCTATAAAAAGTATAATGGCAATTATGTGAAAATTAAGCACAACAGCACCTATACCACTCAGTACTTACACATGAGTAAAAGAAATGCAAAAACCGGACAAAGAGTTAAACAAGGCGAAGTTATTGGGTATGTTGGTAGCACAGGTTTAGCAACAGGTCCGCATGTTTGCTACCGATTTTGGAAACATGGTAGTCAGGTAAATCATTTAAAAGAAGAAACACCACCAGCCGACCCGGTTAAAAAAGAATATCTGCAAAAATTTACTCAACTTAAAGATAGCTTGAATCAAAAAATGATTAAAAAAGATATTATAAGTTAATTTACTACTTTGAGTAAACAACCTCAACTTTAATCCTATCCGGATCTTCAAAAAACACAGCATAATAATCTTCTGTATGAGGATGTTTGTCAGCATACAAAATAGTAACATCTTTTTCTTTTAGTTCTACTGTTAACTTATCTACAAATACTTTTGAATCGCAATGAAAAGCCAAATGATTTAATCCTGTTCTTTTTCTATGATAAACAACATCTAAATAATTATCTTCTGTTTGAACAAAAACAATATATGTATCTTTAAATTTAAAACTTATGCCATGTTGCCATTCCTGAAACTTTGTGTAAGAAAATTTTGAAGTTAACAACCACTCCCAAAAAAGCTTCGTTTTTTCTAAATCTGACACATAGATTTCTATGTGATGAATTGTTCCGTTCATGTTTCTATTAATTTTTACCACTAAAGTAGGAAGTTTTAAACGAAACTTATCAATTCTTAATATCTTTCAAAATATTTTGCTTTAAGAATAAGTTAAATTGGTTAATTTTACTACTTAATAATTTGTTATGAGCTCAACTGAAGAAACTCAACAAAAAGTAAAAGAAATTTTCACCAATTACCTGGAGGAACACAAGCATAGAAAAACTCCGGAGCGTTTTGCCATACTCCAAGAAATTTATGCAAACGATGATCATTTTGATGTGGAAGAGTTATATCTTTCCATGAAAAACAAAAAATACAGAGTTAGTAGAGCTACTCTTTATAATACCATAGAATTATTATTAGCTGCTAATCTAGTCAGAAAGCATCAATTTGGCAATAATATTGCTCAATATGAAAAATCTCATGGCTCTAAACAACACGACCATATTATTTTAAGCAATGGTGAAGTAATAGAGTTTTGTGACCCAAGAATTCAAACTATTAAAAACACACTTCAAGAAATGTTTGATGTAAAAATTTTACATCATTCACTTAATTTTTATGGAGTTAAAAATGAAAAAAAATGAACTTTTCCTTTGAAATAAAAAAAGAACAAGAGTTACTTCTTATCTCGCTTTCGGGTAGTTTGAATAATAAACAACAAGCCGAAGAGTTACTTTCGGAATTAGATTTTTATTATTACGAAGGTTTAAATTTTATTATTTTAGATTTAGCTAAGATGGACTATATGAACAGTTCAGGATTGGGTGTTTTTATTTCAATTCTTACC
>CAMPHX010000158.1 GCA_946886085.1 uncultured Flavobacteriales bacterium
GAAATAGCTTTGCGTGTTATCAGAACTTGTAAAGAAATGGGAATTAGCACGGTTGCTGTTTATTCTACTGCAGATAAAGATAGTTTGCATGTTAGATTTGCAGACGAAGCTGTTTGTATAGGTCCAGCTCAAAGCTCATTATCTTACCTTAATATACCTAATATAATTGCAGCAGCTGAAATTACAAATGCTGATGCTATTCATCCCGGATATGGATTTTTATCTGAAAATGCCAAATTCTCAAAGATTTGTCAGGAAAATGGAATAAAATTTATTGGAGCATCACCAGAGATGATTGATGCTATGGGAGATAAATCTTCTGCAAAAACCACTATGATTAAAGCAGGAGTTCCTGTTGTGCCTGGCTCTGAGGGATTGTTAAAAAATTTAGCAGATGCAAAAGCTACAGCTAAAAAAATAAAATATCCTGTAATGATGAAAGCTACTGCCGGTGGTGGTGGTAAAGGTATGCGTGTAATTTGGAATGAAGAGGAAATGGAAGCTGCTTGGGATTCTGCCAGAAAAGAAGCTGCGGCTGCTTTTGGAAATGATGGAATGTACATGGAGAAATTTATTGAAGAGCCTCGTCATATTGAAATTCAAATTGCAGGAGACGGTAAAAATGCTTGTCACCTTTCAGAAAGAGATTGTTCTATTCAAAGAAGACACCAAAAATTAGTAGAAGAAACTCCTTCACCATTTATGACGGATAAGTTGAGAGAGAAAATGGGTGAGGCCGCAATTAAAGCCGCTTTAGCTGTTAATTATGAAGGTGTTGGTACAGTTGAGTTTCTAGTAGATAAAAACAGAGATTTTTATTTCATGGAAATGAATACGCGTATTCAAGTGGAACATACGATTACTGAAGAGGTAATTAATTTTGATTTAATTAAAGAACAGATAAAATTAGCTGCCGGAGATAAAATTTCTGGTAAAAATTACTATCCTCAACTTCATGCAATTCAATGTAGAATTAATGCAGAAGATCCTTTTAATGACTTTAGACCAAGTCCGGGTGTGATTAAAACGTATCATTCTCCGGGAGGACATGGAATTAGAATAGATACACATGCTTACGCAAGCTATGTTATTCCTCCTTATTACGATTCTATGATTGCTAAATTAATTACCGTAGCTCAAACTAGAGAAGAAGCTATATTGAAAATGCAACGAGCGTTAGATGAGTATATTATAGAAGGAATTAAAACTACTATTCCATTTCATCAGCAATTAATGCAAGATGAGAAGTTTAGAAAAGGAGATTTTACTACTAAGTTTATGGAAACTTTTAAATTAAAAGATATTTAATAAAAACTTTTTTGATTAGTTCTTCAAAATAATAAGAATAATATTATATTTGTTCGGAATAATTTCAATAAAACTACAATTCTATGGATAAAGAAATTTATAAAGTGCTTGTTCCTCATGATTTTACATCTGTTGCAGATTGTGCAATCAGTCATGCTGCTCAGGTAGCTAAATCTTATAATGGTGATGTTTATCTTTTGCATGTTGTGTCAAAACAAAAAGAAGTTGAACCAACTCGTGAAAAATTAAAAGAAATTGCTTTAAAAGCGGAAAACAAGTATGGTGTTAATATGCACGTAGTTGTAAGAATAGGAAGTATATTTGAAGATATTGGAGATGTTGCATCGGAAATTTCTGCCGGATATATTGTAATGGGAACGCATGGGGCAAGAGGAATGCAAAAAATATTGGGTAGCCACGCTATAAAAGTAATTTCTCATTCTAAAGTACCTTTTATTGTAGTTCAAGAAAAAGAACCATCAGCAACAGATACTTATGATGATATAGTTGTGCCTATCGATCATGCAGATGTAACCAAACAAAAATTAAAAATTGCAGCGAGTATTGCTAAACATTTCAAAAGCAGAATTCACATTTTTGCTGATTCTGAATCTGATGAATTTTTAAAGAAAAAATTGAATCAAGAATTAAGCTTTGCTAAAAAATATTTTGATGAGAAAAACTTACCTTATGAAATAGACAGAGCGGTAGAAGGAAGCGGAAACTTTAAAAAACAATTGGTAAGATATGCCGCTAAAATGGATGCAGATTTAATTGTTATTGTAAATACACAAGAAGGAGCTTTATTACCTGATTTCTTTGGTAGCGATGAGCAAGAAGTAATTGCTAACGATGCTGAAATTCCGGTTTTAATTACTAATCCAACACACGAATTTGTTGCAAGTAGTGTTTTTGGAACATAAAAAACTCATAATATTGAATATGAAAAAGTCCCAACTTAGTTGGGACTTTTTTGTTAGATAAACTTTTTTACAAAATTTGCTTTCCTATGCCTGCTAACTTGGACTTGTTTGCCATCAGCCATTTCAACACTACCACCATCACCTTTAACATAGCCTTTAACATGACGTAAATTCACTAAAGTGCTTTGGTGTATTCTAAAGAAACCGAACTCAATTAAAAGCGTTTCATATTCGCCTAGCGTTTTGGTTGAAGTAATTTTTTTATTCTCCAAAAGAATAAAGTTAGTGTAATTTCTATCGCCTTCTAAGCGAATAATATCTTCTATTGCTACTACCTTAAAACCTTCCATATTTGGAATAACCAATTTTTTTATTTTTCGGTCATCACCGTAATTTTCAATAAGCACTTTAAGTCGTTTTGTAACATTTTCTTTTTGGTTGATAAAGTGATTATGGAGTGTTTCTACCACTTGTTTTAGTTCCTTAATTTTTATGGGTTTCATTAAATATCCTAACGCACTAAACTGAAAAGCTTTAATAGCATATTGATCAAATGCAGTAACAAAAACCACTTCAAAATTTTTATCTTTTATTTTTTCTAATAAATCAAAACCTGTTCCTTCTCGCATACGAATGTCTAAAAACACTACATCAGGAGTATGCTTTTCAATAATCTTAATTCCATCTTGTATACTATCTGCTTCGGCAACTATTTGTAGTTGGTTTTTAAAGTTTTTATTAATAATGTTGCTTAACATAAATCTTGCATCAGCTTCATCATCTATTATAACACATTTTATCATCATGAATTTTTTATGTAAAAACTAACAGTTGTTCCTTGGTTAGGAGTGCTTTCTATTATTATTTTGTTTCCTATTCGTTGTTCGGTAATTTTTATGCCTTTTGATTCATGTTGAGTAGTTGATTCAGGGGAAAATCCAACCCCATCATCATGAATTGTGCATTTAATTTGGTATTTCTCTTGAGAGATATTAATGGCAATATGTCCACTTTCTTTTTTAGGTAGTATTCCATGCCAAATAGCATTTTCTACAAATGGTTGTATAATTAATGGAGGAACAGAAGTGTTGTGTGTGTCAATATTTTCATCAACATGAATCGAATAATTTATTTTATTTTGACAACGTAACTGTTCTAAGTTTAAGTAAAGTTTTAAAGCAGTTAATTCTTCATGAAGAGAGATTGTGTTTTGCCCACTGTTGTCCAATATTTTTCGCATCAATTCAGCAAAATCAGCCATGTATTCATTGGCATCATTTTCATTTCCTTCAACATACATCCGTTGGATGCTGTTTAATGAGTTAAATAAAAAATGAGGATTCATTTGAGCCCTAAGAGCTTTATGTTCAAGTTCGGTTGCTACTTTTTGTTGTTTCAACTTAATTTGTCTTCGCAGGAAGAAGCCTCCTGTGAGCAAAAGAAGAACAGTGAGTGATAAGGTTGCTATAAAATAAGTACGCTTTTCTAATAGAGCATCTTTTACTTTGTTTTGCTCTTGAAGTAATGTTATCTTTTCTTCTTTCTTTTGGGTTTCATATTCTGTTTGAAAACGTTCTGAAATTTTTGCTTTTTCCGTATTTACTAATTCATTTTTTGCAACAATGGATTTTTCAAAATAATGTAATGCACTATCTTTCTGATTGTTGCTAATGAATAGCTGAGTTAACCCCTTATAGACATCTAAAACATGAATTTGGTAATTATTTTTTAAACCAATTGCTAATGCTTTTTGGAAATAGTACACTGCACTATCTTTGTGTTGCAGCCCAGCATAAACCTCTCCCAGGTAATAATAATTAGAAATGATAAGGTATTCATAGTTACTGTTTTCAAATTCAGGTTTAACTTGTAAAAATTTTTGCTTAGCCAATTTATAATTTTTATTCTCAAGATGAATTATTCCTAATACCTCAATACTTTGAGACATCAAAAAAATTAAATCGTTCTCTTTAGCTATATCAATAGATTGAGTGATATAGTAAATGGCACTGTCTGTTTTTTGTAGTTCAATTAATACTAAGCTTAGATTGTTTAATGATTCTACTATTCTTTCCTGTTGATTTAGTTCGTCTGCTAAATGGTAGGCTTTTTTATAGTATTTTTCTGCTCGGATGAAGTTTTCTAATTTATTATGAATATTTCCTAAATTGATATAGGACATACTCATGGCGATACTATCCTTTAATTTTTCTGAGATTTGTAAAGAAAATAATTGAGCTTCCAAACTTTTTTCTAAATCTTCGTGGTACTGGTAAGCAGTAGCTAAATTGCCATACGATTTAGCTAAATTATTTTCTTGATTAATTTTTTTGAAAATGCTTATCGCAGTTTTAAAATGTTTAATCCCTGTATGGTATTCGCCTTTTATTGTATGAATAATTCCCATAAAATCATGTGCTTTTGCCGTAGCTTCTTTTAGCTTA
>CAMPHX010000159.1 GCA_946886085.1 uncultured Flavobacteriales bacterium
AATCAATTCTACCAAGTTAATATTACAGCTATACTGAAAACAACATTATAAATAATTTCACCAACAATTTCTCCAGCTACTCTTCTGTTTCGTGCCTTACGTTGTTCTTCTTCTATTATCCTTTCATTTTCAGAACTATATACCTCGCTACTATTATATTCATCATTATAATAAGTCTCATAATAATCTTCTTCAGACATATAATTTTCTTCATCAAAAATTGACACCCCTAATGTATCTGAATTATTCGCTGAAGAAACTGTTTTTTCACTTTGTTTTTCAATATAAAAATCATCCTGAGCAAAGACAGACGTAGAAATTAAAAAGATGCTTAGTAAAAGAATTAAAAGATGGGTCGTTTTCATATCTGTGTTTTTATTATCTCTAAATTGGTCATATGGAACTCCTTTGACAATTAATGGTTGTAAGATAAAAATATTATCAAAGTCGTTTCATGGTTGTTTTAATAATTTTTAAACTAATTTTGACGCTTATAAAAGTAATTAATTAGTTTGCAAACCATCAAAAAATATACCTAAAATAAATGGCAAAAGATTTTACTACTCGAAAAGAAGATTATTCTCAATGGTACAACGAAATAGTTGTTAAAGCAGATCTAGCAGAACACTCTGCTGTAAGAGGCTGTATGGTTATCAAACCTTACGGTTATGCTATCTGGGAAAAAATTCAAGCTCAATTAGACAAAATGTTTAAAGAAACTGGTCATGAAAATGCCTATTTCCCGTTGTTTGTACCAAAAAGCTTGTTTGAAGCCGAAGAGAAAAATGCAGAAGGTTTTGCTAAAGAATGTGCCGTTGTTACTCATTATAGATTAAAAACTGACCCTGAAAATCCATCAAAATTAATTGTTGACCCTAGTGCAAAATTAGATGAAGAGCTAATTGTTAGGCCAACTTCTGAAGCTATTATTTGGAACACCTACAAAGGTTGGATTCAATCTTACAGAGATTTACCATTATTAATTAACCAATGGGCAAATGTAGTACGTTGGGAAATGAGAACTCGTTTATTTTTAAGAACTGCCGAATTTTTATGGCAAGAAGGACATACCGCTCATGCCACCAAGGAAGAAGCTATTGAAGAGGCTGAAAAAATGTTGGAGGTATATGCTACTTTTGCTGAAAAATGGATGGCTATTCCTGTTTTAAAAGGCTTAAAAACTCCAAACGAAAGATTTGCCGGAGCTGAAGAAACTTACTGTATTGAAGCATTAATGCAAGATGGCAAAGCCTTACAAGCTGGAACTTCTCACTTTTTAGGTCAAAATTTTGCTAAGGCTTTTGATGTAAAATTCACTTCAAAAGAAGGTAAACAAGAATACGTTTGGGCTACCTCTTGGGGAGTTTCTACCAGATTAATGGGAGCTTTGATTATGACACATTCTGATGATGAAGGATTGGTATTACCTCCTAAAATTGCTCCTATTCATGTAGTTATTGTTCCTATTTATAAAGGCGAAGAACAACTCAACCAGATTTCTGAAAGAGCGTTACAACTTAAAAAAGAATTAGAAGAGAAAAATATTCGTGTAAAATACGATGACAGAGATACACACAAACCGGGTTGGAAATTTGCCGAATACGAATTTAAAGGTGTTCCTGTAAGAATTGCTATTGGACCAAGAGATTTAGAAAACGGAACAGTAGAAGTTGCTCGTAGAGACACCAAAGAAAAAGAAATTCTGCAACAAAAAGACTTAGCTCACAAAGTAGAAAATTTATTGGAAAAAATTCAACGAAATTTATACCAAAAAGCAATAGATTACAGAGAAGAAATGACCAACAAAGCTGACAATTGGAAGGAATTTAACCAACTTATTGAAAAAGGCGGTTTTGTTTTCGCTCATTGGGATGGCACTCCTGAAACAGAAGAAGAAATTAAACAACAAACCAAGGCTACTATTAGATGTATTCCTTTAAACAACAAACAAGAAGAAGGCAAATGTATCTTAACAGGTAAACCATCTACCCAAAGAGTAGTTTTTGCAAAAGCTTACTAAAAATTGGAATTTAATAGATTAGAGATTTTAACTTTAAACAAAAAATGAAAAAGCCAACTACCCATGAACTTATTTTAGACACCCTAAAGGAAAAAGCTTGCTTAAAACAACAAGTGTATAAAAAAACCTATGCCATTTTTCAAGAGTTTAAAGCCGAAGCCAATAAACTTATTAGTGAGTTAGGAGGTGAAATGTGTGATGTTGATAAAGAGGTTACTTTTGAATATATAGACAAATCTGATTTTGAATTTCGAATTAAATTTGGAGGAGATGTATTGGTATTTTTTATGCACACCAATATTTTTGACTTCGATAAATCTCACAACATATGGAAATCTTCTTATGTTAAAGAAGATAGACTGAGAACTTACTGCGGAATGATTAACATCTATAACTTTTTAGCAGACTCTTTTAAATATAACAGAGTGGACGATATTGGCTATTTGGTGGCTCGCTGCTTCTTTAATAAAGATGAACATTATTTTGTAGAAGGCAAAAGACAATTAGGTTTTCTTTACAACGACTTCATTAATGAGACCATTAATACAAAAAAAATAAAAAACATTATTGAATCATCCATTTTGTATTCTATGGATTTTGACTTATTAACCCCACGATACGAAACCATGAGCACCGTAAGTGTTCAAGAAATAAACGAAGTAACCTCTATTATTAAACTTAAAACAGGTAAAAGACTTGGGTTTAAATTTCAAAATGATAATGATGATATTACCTAATTAGAATAGTAATCAAATTTGTTGGTAGACTCTCTTAGAGTTGGTAATTTTGGTCAGCGAAAAAATTTATAAACACATAAAAATAAAAATACTATGGCAAATGCATATTTTAATGTACCAATAGCAACAAATGAACCTGTTAAAGGATATGCTCCCGGCTCTAAAGAAAAAGAAGAATTGTTAGCAGCTTACAAGGAATTAAAAAACAAAAAAATTGAAATCCCTATGGTAATTGGTGGTAAAGCTGTTACTTCTGATGCTCAAGTAAGCATACACCCTCCACACGACCACAAACACGAATTAGGGTTTTACCACAAAGGAAATACACAATATGTTCACCAAGCTATTGAAGCTGCATTAGAAGCAAGAAAAACATGGGCAAATACACCTTGGCAAGATAGAGCAGCTATTTTCTTAAAAGCTGCTGATTTATTAGCCGGACCATATAGAGCTAGAATGAATGCTGCTACCATGCTTTGTCAAAGTAAAAATGCTTTTCAGGCAGAAATTGATGCTGCTTGTGAAATGATAGATTTTTTCAAATTCAATGTTCAATATATGATTGACATCTATAAAGAACAACCTGAATCGCTTCCCGGGGTTTGGAACAGAATGGAATACCGTCCACTAGAAGGTTTTGTATTAGCCATTACGCCTTTTAACTTCACTTCTATTTGTGCTAATTTATGTGCTGCTCCCGCCTTAATGGGAAATGTAGTAGTTTGGAAGCCTGCCAACACACAAATTTATTCTGCACACGTAATTATGGAATTGTTTAAGGAAGCTGGTTTGCCTGATGGCGTTATTAATATTGTTTATGCTAGCGGACCAGAGTTTGGAGAAGCAGTTTTTAAACACCCAGATTTCTCTGGTTTACACTTTACAGGTTCTACAGGAGTTTTCAAAAACTTATGGAAAACTATTGGCAATAACATAGATCTTTACAAATCTTACCCAAGAATTGTTGGAGAAACAGGAGGAAAAGATTTTATTATTGCTCACAAATCTGCTGATGCTAAAGAAGTGGCAACTGCTATTTCTAGAGGTGCTTTTGAATTCCAAGGACAAAAATGTTCTGCTGCTTCTAGAGCTTATATTCCTTCTAACATTGCTGATGAAGTAATAAGATATGTAAAAGCAGATTTAGCTTCTTTCAAAATGGGTTCGCCAGAAGATTTTAGCAACTTTGTAAATGCAGTAATTGATGAGAAAAGTTTTGATAAAATTGCTTCTTTTATTGAATACACTAAAACCAAAGAGGATGCAAAAATTATCTGCGGTGGAAAATACGACAAATCTGTAGGTTATTTTGTAGAACCAACTGTTGTACTTACTACAAACCCGCATTTTAGAACCATGTGCGAAGAAATTTTTGGCCCATTTATGACCATTTATGTATATGATGCCAACGAATATGAAAAAGCTTTACAATTGTTAGATGCTACTTCTGAATATGCTTTAACAGGAGCTATTTTCGCTAAAGAAAGACCAGCCATTAACTTAGCTACCAAAGTATTAGAAAATGCAGCAGGAAACTTCTACATTAATGACAAGCCAACTGGTGCTGTTGTTGGACAACAACCATTTGGTGGAGCTAGAGCTTCAGGAACAAATGACAAAGCAGGTTCTTACCTTAACCTTATCAGATGGACTAGCCCTAGAACAATTAAAGAAACTTTTGTTCCGGCTAAGGATTACAGGTATCCATTTTTAGGGTAATTAGCGTCTGTCTATAATGTTCGATTTCTTCGTTACTCTTGTTTAAAAAACAAAAAACCAACTAACACATAAGCTAGTTGGTTTTTTGTACTTTAATAAGTTGTTTTTTATATTTCACTGACTAACAAGCAACAAAATTCCTCCCCGAAAACCACTAACAAATAAAAT